>NZ_JHVK01000003.1:0-203518 GCF_000620105.1 Microvirgula aerodenitrificans DSM 15089
GGACGGGACTCGAACCCGCGACCCCCGGCGTGACAGGCCGGTATTCTAACCAACTGAACTACCACTCCATAAACCATGGTGGGCGGTACTGGACTCGAACCAGTGACCCCTGCCGTGTGAAGGCAGTGCTCTACCAACTGAGACTAACCGCCCGGGCAAGCAGGTACTGCGTACAACGTGTTGGCGGAGTGGACGGGACTCGAACCCGCGACCCCCGGCGTGACAGGCCGGTATTCTAACCAACTGAACTACCGCTCCAGAGCGTTGGCGGAGTGGACGGGACTCGAACCCGCGACCCCCGGCGTGACAGGCCGGTATTCTAACCAACTGAACTACCACTCCACTACTGGTGGGTGATGACGGATTCGAACCGCCGACCCTCTCCTTGTAAGGGAGACGCTCTACCAACTGAGCTAATCACCCTCCGCCGACCGCGTTTCCGCAGCGACGAGAGGCGCGCATTTAAGCACAGTAAATTGTCGCCGGCAAGGGTTTTGGGAAAAGAACCCGGATTTCGACTGTTTTGAACAAGATAGACCTGGATGCGTCGCACGAATTGTCCGACATGGCAAAGGGCACGGCGCTCCGGTATGATTGCCCGATTCTGAAAGTGGAACGCCGAGAAGCATGAAAACCACCTTCCTCGATTTTGAGCAACCGATCGCGGAGCTCGAGAACAAGATCGAAGAGCTGCGCTATGTACAGGACGACTCGGTCCTGGACATCTCCGAAGAGATCTCCCGGCTGCAGAAAAAAAGCCTGGATCTGACCAAGGTCATCTACAGCAAGCTCACCCCCTGGCAAATCTCCCAGGTGGCGCGGCACCCGCAACGCCCGTACACCCTCGATTACGTGAAGTCGATCTTCACCGATTTCGAGGAACTGCACGGCGACCGGAGCTATGCCGATGATGCTGCCATTGTCGGCGGCATGGGCCGCTTCAATGGCCAGCCGGTCATGATCATCGGTCACCAGAAGGGACGCGACACCAAGGAGAAGATCCTCCGCAATTTCGGCATGCCCCGTCCCGAGGGTTACCGCAAGGCGCTGCGCCTGATGAAGCTGGCCGACAAGTTCGGCCTGCCGATCTTCACCTTTATCGACACACCCGGCGCCTATCCGGGCATTGGCGCGGAAGAACGCGGACAGAGCGAGGCCATCGGCCGCAATCTGTACGAAATGACCCGCCTGCGCGTGCCGGTCGTGTGCACGGTCATCGGCGAGGGCGGTTCCGGCGGGGCGCTGGCCATCGCGGTCGGCGATCAGCTCAACATGCTGCAGTATTCGACCTATTCGGTGATCTCGCCGGAAGGCTGTGCATCCATCCTGTGGAAGACCGCCGAGCGCGCGTCGGATGCCGCCGAAGCGCTGGGCATTACCGCCAGCCGGCTGAAGACGCTGGGTCTGGTCGACAAGGTGATCGCCGAGCCGGTTGGTGGCGCGCACCGCAATCATGCACAGATGATGCAGACCATGAAGCGCAGCCTGCACGAGGCGCTGAAAGGCCTGAGCAGCCATCCGCAGGATGAACTGCTGCAACATCGCTTCGATCGCCTGATGAGTTATGGACGCTTCAAGGAAGAAGACGCCGCCTGACGCACCGGACGCACCGCTGGCGGCAGTAGCCGCCGCGATCGCCACCCACTGGCCGGAAACGCTGTTGCGTTCCGGCCAGTCGCACGTGGAGGTGGCGTTGTCCGGTGGCGTGGATTCGGTCGTATTGCTGTGCGCGCTGTCCTCGCTGGCGACGGCGCGCGGCGTGCGGCTGACGGCCGTGCATGTTCACCACGGCCTGAGCCCCAATGCCGACCACTGGGCTGCGTTCTGCACGGCGCTGTGCGCGCGGCTGCAGGTGCCGTTGCGCATCGAGCGGGTCCGCGTCGATCGCGGCGGCGGGAGCCTGGAGGCGGCGGCTCGACATGCCCGTTACCGGGCCATCGCCGCCGGTGGTGCCGACGTGGTGGCACTGGCGCACCATGCCGATGACCTGGCTGAAACCGTGCTGCTGCAGGCGCTGCGCGGCGGCGGAGCGCGCGCGCTGGCCGCCATGCCGGTGCTGCGCCAGTCCGGACACGGTGGCTGGCTGTGGCGGCCGCTGCTGCAACTTGCCCGTGCCGACATCGAGCAGGCCGCCCGCCGGGCCGGCCTGGACTGGATCGAGGACGAAAGCAACGCCGATCCGCGCTATCGCCGCAATGCCATCCGCCACCAGCTGGTGCCGGTTCTGGCAAACCATTTTCCTGATTACCGGCGTCAACTGGCCCGCACGGCCGCCCGGGCCGCCGATGAGGCTGCGGTGCTGGCCGATGTCGCCGCCAGTACCTTGCCCGGACTGACTGGCGCCGACGGGGCGCTGGCATTGACGCCGCTGCTGCAGCGCCCGCTGCCCTGGCAGCGCCTGCTGCTGGCGGCCTATCTGGAACGACAGGCGGTGTCCGTATCGCCGGCACTGCTGGAAACATTGCTGGCCCAGGCGGCGCACGGTTTCGAACTGCGGGTCGGTGACCGGGTGCTGCTCGGCTATCGCGGCACGCTGCTGGTGCGCCCGGACGGACCGCTGCCGTCGGCCACGTTCATCCTGCCGCTGGTCGAGGGAGAGGTGCCGCTGCCCGGCTGGCCGGGCACGCTGCGCCTGTCACGGCAGGCGGTGGGCGGCGTGGTGCTGGCCGATGGAAGCAGGATCGAGGTTCGGCCGCCGGCCGATGGCGAGACCCTGGCGCAGGGTGTGGGGCACAAGGCCTGCCGCAAACTGTGGCAGGAGGCCGGCCTGGCGCCATGGCGCCGTCAGCGCTGGCCGCGGCTGTGGGCCGATGGCGCACTGCTGGCACTGCCCGGCATTGCCGTGGCGAGCGACCGGCTGGCCCGGCCCGGCGAGACGGGCTGGGCGTTCGGGTGGGTCGAAAGCGGCCAATAAAAAAGGCGGCGCTGGGGGCGCCGCCAGGGGTGGGGTGACTTGATCAATCAGTCGCGGCTCTGGCCGGATACGGCGAGCAGGATCTGCAGCAGGCTGGTGAAGATGTTGTAGATACCCATGTAAAGCGTCAGCGTGGCCGACACATAATTGGTTTCACCACCTTCAATGATCTGTTTCAGCTGGAACAGGATCATGGCCGAACTGAACAGGATGAAGCCTGCGCAGATGGTCAGTTGCAGCGCCGGGATCTGCATGAAGATGTTCGCGACCACGGCGACCATCAGCACGATGCCGCCGACGACCATGAACTTGTTCAGGAAGCCGAGGTCGCGCTTGATGACGGTCGACAGCGTGGCCATGGCGAAGAACACCACGGCGGTACCGCCGGCAGCCAGCGTGATCAGCTGTCCGCCGTTGCGCAGGCTCAGCGCGACCTGCAGCAGCGGGCCGAGCAGCACGCCGAGCATGAAGGTCAGGGCGAGCAGCAGGGCGACGCCAAGGCCGCTGTCACGGTTTTTCTCGATCAGGAAGAACATGCCGTAGATCGCGGCGAGCATGACCACGCTGGACACGATCGGGCTGGCACGCATGAAGCCGAAGCTCATGTTGATGCCCATCAGGGCGCCGACAATGGTCGGAATCATCGTGAGCGCAAGCAGCAGATACGTGTTGCGCAACACTTTGTTCCGGCTCGCGGACAGCGCCGAAGTCTGATACGAAGTGTTGAGGTATTTGTCCATTTTGAATGCGTCTCCGCTGGGTAGGCCCGACTCGGGCATGCTTGAAGACTAGACGCCAAGACTTAAGGTCGGGTTATGAAATGCTTGCGACAGCATTGTTTGTGCATGACGGACAGGCAGACTGACAGCCGGCAAGGTTTTTTTGGCCGCAGCCCTTGTCGATGTCGGGTCTGCGCCCGATATGGTGTCCAATCGTCCCCTTCGTGCGCCCTTGTCTTGCCTCGGCTTCCGCTATTCGGGTAAATTTCGCCTTTTGCTGGCCGGCAAAGGCTCGACGCACGGCCGCAACGGATTCTGCGAGGGTGGCGGAATTGGTAGACGCACTGGATTTAGGTTCCAGCGCCGAAAGGCGTGAGAGTTCGACTCTCTTCCCTCGCACCACAAGAATACTGACCGGCGGGACCTCCCGTCGCGTTCCCGCACATCACCGGACATTGTACCGGTACCCCTTTTACCTCTAAGGATTCGACATGCAAGTGCAACTGGAAACGCTGGGCGCCCTCGAGCGTCGCCTCGACATCGCCCTGCCGCTGGCTGACATTGACGCCGAAGTCAAAAAGCGTCTCGGCCGCGTGGCTCGCACCGCCAAGGTGGCAGGTTTCCGTCCGGGCAAGGCCCCGCTGAAGATCGTCGAACAGAACTATGGTGCCTCGGTGCGCGAAGAAGTGCTGGGCGAACAGGTCCAGATCGGCTTCTCCAGGGCCGTGGCCGAGCAGTCGCTGCGCGTGGCCGGCTATCCGCGCTTCGAGCCGGTGGCTGCCGAAGGCGCCAGCGCCGACCATTTCAAGTTCAGCGCGCTGTTCGAAGTCTATCCGGAAGTGAAGATCGGTGACGTCGCAGGCCAGGAACTCGAAAAAGCGGTCTGCGAAGTGACCGAAGCCGAGATCGACAAGACCATCGACATCCTGCGCAAGCAGCGCACCCGCTTCAACCGCGTTGAACGTGCCGCCGCCGATGGCGACCGCGTGATCATCGACTTCAAGGGCGTGATCGACGGCGAAGCCTTCGCCGGCGGTTCCAGCGAGAACTTCCCGTTCGTGCTCGGCCAGGGCCAGATGCTGCCGGAATTCGAAACCGGCGTGATCGGCCTGAAGGAAGGCGAATCGCGCGACGTCGAAGTCAGCTTCCCGGACGACTATCATGGCAAGGAAGTGGCCGGCAAGAAGGCCGTGTTCACCATCAGCGTGAAGAATGTTGCCGAAGCCGTGCTGCCGGAACTGGACGACGCGTTCGCCAAGGCACTGGGCATCGTTGACGGCGACGTCGCCAAGATGCGCGCCGAGATCGAAAAGAACGTCAAGCGCGAAGTGGTTCGCCGCCTGGCCGCCCGCAACAAGGAAGCGGTCATGGAAGCGCTGATCAGCGTCAGCGAACTCGACCTGCCGCAGTCGCTGGTGCAGGTGGAAATCGGTCGTCTGATGCAACAGGCGCAAGAAGACTTCGCCCGTCGCGGTCTGGACACCAAGAGCATGCCGCAACTGCCGCCGGAACTGTTCAAGGACCAGGCTGAACGTCGCGTCAAGCTGGGCCTGATCCTGTCGGAACTGGTCAAGGCCAACGAACTGAAGGCCACCGCCGAACAGGTCAAGGCCCGCGTTGAAGAATTCGCCGACAGCTACGAACATCCGGCTGAAGTGGTCAAGTGGTACTACGAAAGCCCGGAACGCCTCGATGGTCCGGAAAGCATGGTGCTGGAAGACAACGTGGTTGAATTCGTGTTCGGCAAGGCCAAAGTGACTGAGAAAGCGGTTTCGTTCGACGAACTGATGGGGAACGCCTAAGCATGCATAACCTACGGGATTGGCAACTGTCTCAATCCGCACCTCAGGCCCTGGGCCTGGTGCCGATGGTGGTCGAACAGAGTGGTCGTGGCGAACGTGCCTACGACATCTACTCGCGACTTCTGAAGGAACGCATCGTATTCCTGGTCGGTCCGGTGACGGATGAAACGGCCAATCTCGTGGTGGCGCAGCTGTTGTTCCTGGAATCGGAAAATCCTGACAAGGACATCAACCTGTACATCAACTCGCCGGGCGGGGTGGTGACGGCCGGGCTGTCGATCTACGACACGATGAACTTCATCAAGCCCGACGTTTCCACGTTGTGCATTGGCCAGGCAGCCAGCATGGGCGCGTTCCTGCTGTCGGCCGGCGCCAAGGGCAAGCGTCTCGCGCTGCCGAACTCGCGGATGATGATTCACCAGCCGCTGGGCGGTTTCCAGGGGCAGGCATCCGACATCGAGATTCACGCGAAGGAAATCCTGTCGTTGAAGCGCAAGCTCAACGAGTTGATGGCACAGCATTGCGGTCGTCCGGTCGAGGACCTCGAACGCGATACCGACCGCGACAATTTCATGAGCGCTGCAAAATCGGTCGAGTACGGTCTGATCGACCGTGTCATCGAGCCGCAATCGCGCACATAGGTGGTAAGCAGTCATGACGGATAAACAGGACAGCCAGCAACTGGCATGCTCGTTTTGCGGGCGCAAGAAGCAGGAAGTCAAACACCTGATCGCCGGGCCGCAGGTCTTCATCTGCGACGAATGCATTCGCGATTGCGAAGGCATCATCGCCGACCTGAGCGCGGCCGGGCAGGGGGCTGACAAGGCGTCCGAAGGCGAGGCTGAGGCACGTCTGCCCAGCCCGCGCGAACTGCGCGAATCGCTGGACCAGTTCGTGATCGGGCAGGACCAGGCCAAGAAGACGCTGTCGGTGGCGGTGTACAACCACTACAAGCGCCTGAACGCCACCGAGGCCGATGCCGAAGTCGAGCTGTCGAAGAGCAACATCCTGCTGATCGGCCCGACCGGTTCCGGCAAGACCCTGCTGGCGCAGACGCTGGCGCGGGTGCTTGACGTGCCGTTCGCCATTGCCGATGCGACGACACTGACCGAAGCCGGCTATGTCGGCGAGGACGTCGAGTCCATCGTGACCAAGCTGCTGCAGAAGTGCGACTACGACGCGCAGAAGGCGCAGCGCGGCATCATCTACATCGACGAAATCGACAAGATCTCGCGCAAGTCCGACAACCCGTCGATCACGCGCGACGTGTCCGGCGAGGGCGTCCAGCAGGCGCTGCTGAAACTGATCGAAGGCAGTGTGGCGAATGTGCCGCCGCAAGGCGGTCGCAAGAACCCGAATGCCGAGTTCATCCAGGTGGATACGACCAATATCCTGTTCATCTGCGGTGGCGCGTTTGACGGGCTGGAGAAGGTCATTCGCCAGCGGACGGAAAAGGGCGGCATCGGCTTTGGCGCCACGGTGACGTCGAAGGACGATCAGCGTGCCATCGGCGAACTGCTGCGCGAAACCGAGCCCGAGGATCTGATCAAGTTCGGTCTGATCCCCGAGTTCATCGGCCGTCTGCCGGTCGTCGCGCTGCTGGAGCCGCTCGATGAAGAAGCGCTGATGACCATCCTCACCGAACCGAAGAACGCGCTGGCCAAGCAGTATCGCAAGCTGTTCTCGATGGAAGGTGTCGAACTGGAAATCCGCCCGTCGGCCATGCGCTCCATCGCCCGCCAGGCGCTGGCGCGCAAGACCGGTGCCCGTGGTCTGCGTTCGATCGTCGAGCGTGCACTGCTCGATACCATGTACGACCTGCCGTCGCTGGAAGGCGTGGCACGCGTGGTGGTCGACGAAACCGTGATCGAACAGGGCGCGAAACCGAAGCTGGTGTATCAGGAAAACGTGCTCAAGCACAGTGCCTGATACACGGGGCGACCTCGCTTCGCTCGCTGGTTCTTCGCGACAAAAGGTCGATGTGATTCAAGGCCGTCCGGTAACGGACGGCTTTTTTATTTTGCCGTGCACCGGGCTGCCGGTGTGCGGAGTAGACTGCATTCGACGCGGGCGAGCTTGAATTCTCGCTCTTTGCGCCCATTTGCAGCGCAGCATGACAACACCAGACAAAGAGATTCCAGCCATGTCGCAAAGCGAAATGACTACCCCGGTGACCCACCTGCCGCTGCTGCCCCTGCGCGACGTTGTGGTGTTCCCGCATATGGTGATCCCGCTGTTCGTCGGCCGTCCGAAGTCCATCAAGGCTCTCGAACGCGCGATGGCGGAAGACAAGCAGATCCTGCTGGTCGCGCAGAAATCCGCCGCCAAGGACGAGCCGTCTATCGAGGATCTGTACGACGTCGGCACGGTTTCGGCCGTGCTGCAGATGCTCAAGCTGCCCGATGGCACGGTAAAGGTGCTGGTCGAGGGCAAGAGCCGCGCGCTGGTCGAGGACGTGCGTGAGGACGACGGCCTGTTCGTCGCCGACATCACGCCGGCGTCGATCGATGCCGGTGCCAACACCGAGACCGAGGCAATGCGCCGCGCGCTGCTGGCCCAGTTCGAGCAGTACGTCAAACTGAGCAAGAAGATCGCGCCGGAAATCCTCGCGTCGCTGTCCGGCATCGACAGCCCGGGACGGCTGGCCGACACCATTGCCGCCCACCTGCCGCTGAAAATCGAACAGCGCCAGGACGTGCTGGAGATGTTCAATGCCGTCGAACGGCTTGAGCACCTGCTGGCGCAGATCGAATCCGAAATCGATATCCTGCAGGTCGAAAAGCGCATCCGTGGCCGGGTCAAACGGCAGATGGAGAAGAGCCAGCGCGAGTACTACCTGAACGAACAGGTCAAGGCGATCCAGAAAGAGCTGGGCGAAGGCGACGAAAACGCCGAGTTCGACGATCTGGAAAAGAAGATCAAGACCGCCGGCATGTCCAAGGAAGGCCGCGACAAGGCAAACAGCGAGCTCAAGAAGCTGCGCATGATGTCGCCGATGTCGGCCGAAGCGACCGTGGTCCGCAACTACATCGAGACCCTGGTTGACCTGCCGTGGAAGAAAAAGACCAAGATCAGCAGCGACATCATCGCTGCCGAGAAGGTGCTGGACGAAGACCACTACGGGCTGGACAGGGTCAAGGAACGCATCCTCGAGTATCTCGCGGTGCAGGGCCGGGTCGACAAGCTGAAGGGACCGATCCTGTGCCTGGTCGGCCCGCCGGGGGTCGGCAAGACCTCGCTGGGCGAGTCGATTGCCCGTGCGACCGGACGCAAGTTCGTGCGCATGGCACTGGGCGGCGTGCGTGACGAAGCCGAGATCCGCGGTCACCGCCGGACCTATATCGGCTCGATGCCGGGCAAGATCCTGCAGAGCATGACCAAGGTCGGCGTCAAGAACCCGCTGTTCCTGCTCGACGAAGTCGACAAGCTCGGCGCGGATTTCCGTGGCGACCCGAGCGCGGCACTGCTGGAAGTGCTCGACCCCGAGCAGAACCATGCCTTCAGCGACCACTATGCCGAAGTCGATTTCGACCTGTCCGACGTGATGTTCGTCGCGACCGCAAACTCGCTGAACATTCCGCAGGCGCTGCTGGACCGGATGGAGATCATCCGCCTGTCCGGCTACACCGAGGACGAGAAGGTCGCCATCGCCGAACGCTATCTGGTGCCGAAGCAGGTCAAGGCGAACGGCCTCAAGGAAGGCGAGCTGCAGGTGCAGGAAAGCGCGGTGCGCGACATCGTGCGCTACTACACCCGCGAGTCCGGTGTCCGCAGCCTCGATCGCGAGATTGCCAAGATCGGCCGCAAGGTGGTCAAGAACAACCTGACCAAGCATCGCGACGACAACGCGCTGGTGCGCACGACGGTATCGTCGCGCAACCTCGACAAGTATCTCGGCGTGCAGAAGTACGAGTACGGCGTGGCCGAGGAGCAGAACCAGGTCGGTCAGGTGACCGGGCTGGCGTGGACCGAGGTCGGCGGCGAACTGCTGACCATCGAGGCGGTGTCGCTGCCGGGCAAGGGCAACATCATCCGGACCGGTCAGCTGGGCGACGTGATGCAGGAATCGATCACGGCAGCCATGAGCGTGGTGCGGCGTCGTGCACGGACATTGGGCATCAAGCCTGATTTCTATGAAAAGCAGGACATTCACATCCACCTGCCCGAAGGGGCGACGCCGAAGGATGGCCCGTCGGCGGGTATCGGCCTGGTCACGGCGATCACGTCGGCGCTGACCGGCATCCCGGTGCGTGCGGATGTCGCCATGACCGGCGAAATCACCCTGCGCGGCGAAGTGCTGCCGATCGGCGGCCTGAAGGAAAAGCTGCTGGCGGCGCATCGCGGCGGGATCAAGCATGTGCTGATTCCGAAGACCAACGTCAAGGATCTGGCGGAAATTCCGGCGAACATCAAGCGCAGCCTGGAAATCCATCCGGTAAAGTGGATCGAACAGGTGTTTGAACTGGCGCTGGAACGGATGCCGGAGGCGTTGCCGGAAAGCGACGAAATCGGCACGATTCCTGCTAAAACCGAGGAGCCCGCCGAAGCGCGCGTGACCAAGCACTGACCCAATTGCCACTGCCTTGACACGCCAAAATTCGGCTTGCTATAAAGCCTTCTGTTTGCCGGAGTCGCGGTTCCGGTGGCCATAACATGGAAAGGGGACGTAAGTGAAAAAATCCGAATTGATCGACGCGATTGCCGCTTCGGCTGACATCTCGAAAGCCGCTGCCGGCAAGGCGCTCGACGGTGCGATCGATGCGCTGACCGCCGCCCTGAGCAAGGGGGAGTCGGTCACGCTGGTCGGTTTCGGCACCTTCTACGTCGGCGAGCGCGCCGAACGCAATGGTCGCAATCCGAAAACCGGCGAGATGATCAAGATTCCTGCTGCCCGTTCGCCGAAGTTCCGCGCTGGCAAGGGCCTCAAAGACGCGCTATAATCCGCGCTCGGTCTCCTAGCGAGAATCGGGCGGTTAGTCTCAGTTGGTAGAGCACTGCCTTCACACGGCAGGGGTCACTGGTTCGAGTCCAGTACCGCCCACCACAGCGGAGTGGTAGTTCAGTTGGTTAGAATACCGGCCTGTCACGCCGGGGGTCGCGGGTTCGAGTCCCGTCCACTCCGCCAGAATCCAAAAAGGTGAACGCGCTGCCGTTCACCTTTTTTGTTGCTATCTTCCGCATCAAGCTGTCCGGGTCGGTTTTGCCGTCCGGCGGCGGCCGCGGTCAGACGGACCCATATCGCCCTCATGTTTGATTTCGTCCAGAAAAACACGCTCCTCATCAAGGTCATTCTCGGTGCCGTGGCGCTGACTTTTGTCGGCTTCGGTGTCGGCAGCTACACCGCCTCGTCGGATGATCCCTATCTTGCCAAGGTCGCCGACCTGAAGATCTACAAGCAGGACGTGGATCGGGTGCTCAATGGCCAGCCGGCCGACAGCGCGGTGCGTCAGCAGGTGCTGGAAAGCCTGGTTCGCCAGAAGCTGCTGCTGGCCGATGCCGGTGCCGCCGGCCTGGTGGTCAGCGATGAAGCACTGCGTCGCGCGATCGCGGCCGTTCCGGCTTTTCAGGACAACGGCAAGTTCAGCCCGAGTCGCTACGAGGCATTCCTGAAAGCGCAGTACCTGACGCCGGTTGCATTCGAACAGCGCCTGCGCGACGAACTGCTGACCGAGAAACAGGTGTCTGCCTTTGTTGACGCGTCCTTTGTCACCCCGGGTGAAATCGAGCGCATGCATCGCCTGCTGGCCGAACAGCGCCAGGTCGACGCGTTCACGCTGACGGCCGCTGACTTTGTCGCCGACGCCAGAGTCGACGACAGCGCGGTCAAGAAGTACTACGACGCCAATCTCGCCCGCTTCCGCCTGCCCGAGCAGGTGCGGCTGCAGTACGTGCTGCTGTCGCTGGACCAGGTCGCCCAGTCGGTGCAGGTCAGCGATGCGGACGCCGAACAGTATTTCAATGAACACAAGGCCGACCTCGGCAAGGAAGAGCGCCAGCTGTCGCACATCCTGCTGACGGTGCCGTCCGGCGCCAGCGCCGCGGACAAGGCCAAGGTCAAGGCGGCGGCCGAAGCGATCGACAAGGAAGTGAAGGCCGATCCGGCCCGCTTTGCCGAGATCGCCAGGCAGCGTTCGCAGGACCCGGGTTCGGCTGCCAACGGCGGCGGGCTTGGCTGGGTGCCGCGCGGCATGATGGTCAAGCCGTTCGAGCAGGCTGCGTTCGCACTCAAGCAGGGCGAGATCAGCAATGTGGTCGAAAGCGAATTCGGCTACCACGTCATCAAGCTCGACGGTGTGCGCTCGACCGAGTTCGCGGCGGTCAAGCAGGACATCAAGCAGCGCATGGCCCGCCAGAAAGCCGGCGCGACCTATCGCCAGCAACTGGAACGCCTGTCCGACGTCACCTATCAGCAAGCCGACAGCCTGAAGCCGGCTGCCGATGCCCTGAAGCTGAAGATCGAGGAAAGTGGCTGGCTGCTGCGCGGCAAGCCGGGCGAAGGCGTGCTGGCCAATCCGAAGCTGATCGACGCGGCCTTCAGCGATGACGTACTCAACGGCAAGCACAACAGCGAAGTGGTCGATATCGGCAATGACAGCAGTGCCGTGGTACGCATTGCCGAACACAAGCCGGCCGTGCAGCAGCCGCTGGCCGAAGTGGCACCGATCATCCGCCAGGAACTGAAGCTGAAGGCGGCCGAAACGATGGCGGTCAAGAAGGGCAAGGAAATGCTGACCGAACTGAAGGCTGGCAAGAGCGTCAGCGCGAACTGGGGGCCGGGTCAACTGGTCAGCCGTCGCGCACCGGGTGCGCTCAGCCGCGATGCCGTTCGCGCCGTGTTCTCGGCCGATGCCGCCAGGCTGCCGGCCTATGCCGGTGCGGTGCAGGGCAACGGCTATGTGCTGTACCGGGTGGAACGGGTGATTCCGGCCGCACCGATCAACCCGACCGACCGCCAGTACCTGGCCGACCTGCTCGGCAAGATGCAGGCCAACGCGGACGCAACCAGCTATCTGAACAGCCTGCGCGAGCACTACAAGGTCATGATCCGGCAAATGCCGAACGCCGAGTAAGCGCCTCTGGCCTGTCCGGAAGCAGAAACACCCCGCCCAGGCGGGGTGTTTCCGTTTATGGGGCTAAGCCTGGTCCAGATGGATGGCGAAGCCGTGCCGGCCCGGCGCCAGTTCCGGGCGCAGGGTCAGGGCCGGGATGTCGTAGGCACCGCCATTCTGCCGGCGGAATGGCAGGGGAGCGGTCGTGGCGAGGGTATCGAGGCGCTGCCCGAGGGCCGCGCAGGCGCGGGCGAACCCGTCCTGGTCGAGACGCCCGGTCCGGTAGATCACATGCGGCGGCAGAACATCAAAGCCCGGGTAGTACAGGATGCCGTGCTGGATGGGGAACAGGATGTCGTCGATCGGGCCGTTGATGCCGCGCGGGCTGTAATGCGATGCCCAGCCGCCGGCCGTGACGACCAGCATGGCGCGTTTGCCTGCCATCGTGCCTTCACCAAAACGGTCGCCCCAGTGGTGGTCGGAATGCTCACCGACGCCGTAGGCGAAACCATGGGCGTAGACGCGATCCACCCAGCCTTTCAGGATGGCCGGCATCGAGTACCACCACAGCGGAAACTGCAGGATGACGGCGTCCGCCCAGCGCAGCTTGTCCTGTTCGCCGGCGATATCCGCCGTCTGCGTTCCGTTCGCGAACGCGCGGCCGCTGTCCAGCGACGGGTCGAAACGCGTGCCGGCCGGGGGGGGCGGTGCTGTCGTTCGCGTCGAGAACGGCTTTCCAGTTCATGGCGTACAGGTCCGACAGCTGGACGTGGTGGCCTGCGGCTTCAAGCCGCTTGATCGAAAAATCCCTGAGTGCGCCATTCAGCGATCCGGGTTCGGGGTGGGCATGGACGAGCAGTACATTCATGGTCGGGGCTCCATCAGCAAGAGGGGCTCACGATAGGGGGTGCATCAGGTATATTGGAAATGAATTTCTGATATTCCGGGTATTGCAATGAACAATGTCTTGCGCCGGCTGGACCTGAACCTGCTGGTGACGCTCGATGCGCTGCTGGTCGAGCACAACGTGACGCGCGCCGCCGAGCGGCTGCATCTGTCCCAGCCCACGGTCAGTATCCAGCTGGGCAAGCTGAGGGAAGCGCTCGGCGATCCGCTGCTGCTGCCGGGCCCCCGGGGCATGCGTCCGACCGCGCGTGCCGAGGCGTTGCGCGACCCGCTGCGGCAGGCGCTGGATGCCCTGGCGCAGGCGGTGTCGGCACCTGCGGTGTTCGATCCTGCACGGGCCAGCCAGACCTGGCGCGTCGCCTCGTTCGACTACGGCGAGTCAACCATTCTGCTGCCGGCGCTGGCCGGTTTGCGTGCCGCCGCGCCCGGTACCCGGCTGGCGGTTCTTGAGGTCGCGCCCGCCGACATGGGCCGGCAGCTTGAACAGGGCGGGATAGATCTGGCATTTCATGTCGGGGACGAGGCGCCCGGGGGGTTGCGCCGGCGGCTCATGTTTGCCGAGCAGTACGTGCTGGTCGGCCGGGCCGGCCATCCGGGTCTGAGCCGGCGTCCGACCCTCGCCGAATTCAGCCGGTTCGAGCATGCGATCGTCTCGCCGGATGGTGGCGGATTTCGCGGCGTGACTGACTCTGCGTTGTTGGAACGGGGGCTGAGCCGACGGGTCGTGCTCTCCGTCCCGCATTTCCTGTTTCTGAAATCAGTGCTGGCCAGTACCGATCTGGTGGCCATGCTGCCGTCGCGGCTGGTGCAGGACGATCCCCGGCTGCAGCAGGTCGAGCCGCCCGTGGCCGTGCCCGGCTTCGAGATGCACATGCTGTGGCACGAGCGCTCGCACCGTGATCCCGCGCATCAGTGGCTGCGCGAGCACATCGCGGCGTCGGTGTGAGCGCGCGACGGGCTGCCGGACCGGAATCCGGCAGCCCGCATCCCGCTCAGTTTGCGTGCAGGGCGGTCACGAGGTCGACTTCTTCCTTTGCGCCAAGGAAGACGGCGACGCGCTGGTGCAGGCCTTCCGGCTGCAGGTCGAGAATGCGGCCGTGGCCATTGCTGGCGGCACCGCCGGCCTGCTCGATGATGAACGACATCGGGTTGGCTTCGTACATCAGGCGCAGCTTGCCGGGCCTGGACGGGTCACGGCTGTCCTTCGGGTACATGAACACGCCGCCACGGCACAGGATGCGATGCACCTCGGCCACCATCGACGCCACCCAGCGCATATTGAAGTCCTTGCCGCGCGGACCGGTTTTGCCGGCGAGCAGTTCGCCGACATAGCGCTGGACCGGGGCTTCCCAGTGGCGCTGGTTCGACATGTTGATGGCGAATTCCTTGGCGGTTTCCGGCACGCGCATCAGCGGGTGGGTCAGCACGAACTGGCCGGTACCGTGATCGAGGGTGAAGCCGTTGACGCCATGGCCGCTGGTCAGCACCAGCATGGTCTGCGGGCCATACAGCACATAGCCGGCCGCGGCCTGGGTGGTGCCGCGCTGGAGGAAGTCGGCGACTTCGATGCCGGTCTTGCCTTCCGGGGCGCGCAGCACCGAGAAGATGGTGCCGACGGAAATGTTGACGTCGATATTCGACGAGCCGTCGAGCGGATCGAACAGCAGCAGATACGGGCCTTGCGGGTAGGTGGCCGGGATCGGATACGGATCGTCCATTTCTTCCGAGGCCATGGCCGCCAGCTGACCGGTCCATTCATTGGCTTCGAGCAGCATGTCGTTGGCGATGACGTCCAGTTTCTTCTGGTCCTCGCCCTGCACATTGCCGGTGCCGGCTTCGCCGAGCACGCCGGCCAGCGCGCCGCGATTGACGGCGTCGCCAATGGCGACGCAGGTGTTGGCTACAGTAAGAATGAGTTCGCGCAGCGTGGCGTCGGCCAGTTGGCCCTGACGTTCGGCGTCGAGCAGGAAGCGGGAAAGCGTGATGCGGTTCATGGCGGTCCTGAATGGGAAGCGGGCGCGAACGGCGGAGGCCGGCGCGCGACAATCCCTTATTTTGCCAGACTGACGACCCGGCTGGTATGCGACATGCCACATGTCCGGACGCACAAACGCCAACCTGGGCGGTTGGCGTGTTGTCGTTGGGGGGAAACGGGGAGTCAGGCAGGCATTGCCGTCCCCGTCCGGGTTATCAGCGTTCGCTGTGGCGCTGGCTGGCAACCGGAAGCGGTGCCCGGCGGTTCGCGGTGATCGCGATCACGCAGCACTGGATTTCCCGATAACTGGATTGGCGGGGGCGGTGATGGATCGTTGCATACAGGTCCAGCAATTTCATCGCATTGTTCATTTTAGTCTCCAACCAACCGCACATTCGGGGGATGCCCGATGGCGTTCTTGTCAAAGAGCCTGCGTTGACACCCCGGCAGTGTGTCCCGGGGCTAAACCGATTGTTGTTACAGGCCCATACCGTTTTCGGCTTGCAGATAAGACTAGACTATGCTTGCGGTAAATGACAAGCCATTTACCGCATTGTGAACCTGCGATGACTGGCTCAGTTCCGGCGGTCGACAAAACCGGCGATGCGCCGTCCCGCTTCCGCGAGCCGTTCGCTGTCGCAGGTGTAGGCAAGGCGGACATAGCGCTCGGCATCGTGCAGCGAGAAATCCCGCCCCGGCGCAACGGCGACATGGGCCTGTTCCAGCAGGTCGCGGGCGAAGGCAAAGCTGTCGTCGGTCAGTGCCGAGACATCGGCATACAGGTAGAACGCGCCCTCCGGTATGGCCGGGAAACGAAAGCCCAGCGGCGTCAATGTGGCCAGCAGGGCGTCGCGCCGGCGGGCGAACTCGCTGCGGCGGACCTCCAGACCGGCGACGGTTTCCGGGGCGAACGCGGCCAGTGCGGCATGTTGCGACAGCGTCGGCGCGGCCAGGAACAGGTTCTGCATCAGCCGTTCCGTCGCGGCAATATAGGCATCCGGCACCACCAGCCAGCCGAGACGCCAGCCGGTCATCTGGAAGTACTTGGAGAAACTGTTGATGACAAAAATGTCGTCGGACTGGGCCAGCGCGGTCGGGGCGTCGCAGCCATAGGTCAGGCCGTGGTAGATCTCGTCAACAATCAGCGTGCCGGCGCGCGCGGCGACGGCGCGATGCAGGTCGGCCAGCGCGTCCGGCGTGATCAGGGTGCCGGTCGGATTGGCCGGGCTGGCGATCATGGCCGCGACGCTGTCTTCGCGCCAGTGCGCGTCGATGTCGGCGGCGCTCAGTTGATAGCGGCTGGCGGCATCGACCGGCACGCTGACCGGCTCGGCATCAAGCAGGCTGACCAGGTGGCGATTGCACGGATAGGTCGGGTCGGGCAGCAGCACCGAACGGCCCGGCTCGGCCAGCAGCGCCAGCGCAATCAGCAGGGCGCCGGAAGCGCCCGGCGTCACGCAGATGCGGGCCGGGTCGACCTCGTGCCGGTAGCGGTCGCGGTACCAGCCGGCAATCGCTTCCCGCAGCGCCGGCAGGCCCATTGCCGCGGTATAGAACGTCTCGCCGCGACTCAGCGCCGACTGCGCGGCGGCAACGATGGGCGCCGGGGTCGGGAAGTCCGGTTCGCCGATTTCAAGGTGAATGACATCGTGGCCGTCCTGTTCCAGGCGCTTGGCGCGCTCAAGGATGGACATGACATGAAACGGCTGGATCTGCGCCAGTCGGGCAGCGAGTTGCATGAGGGAACCTGTTTCGATACGGAAGAGTGGGGGGGAGGGGCTCAGGCCAGCGGGCCGGTCACGGCCTTGGCGTACAGTGCCCGTTCCATTTCGCGGGCATCGACCGTCATTTGCAGGGCACGTCCGGCGCGATTGGCAAGCCGCTGCGTCAGCGTGTCGAGCAACATGGCGGTCAGGGCCCGGCGCTCGTCGGCGCTGCGTCCGGACAGCAGGAACAGCGTGACATGGACGAAGTCGATGTCGGCGTCCTCCCCGATGCAGACCACGTCGGCACGGTAGGCGCGGCTCTTGATGTCGTCGGCGGAGAAATGACCGCTGGCGATCAGCGTGCGGTTCAGTTCCAGCAGCAGCGAGCGGGCGTCGAGGTCGAGATTGTGTTCCAGTGTCAGGTGAGGCATGGGGAGCGGTTTCCGGTAAGGGGCAGGGCACGACAGGGCGTCGGTTGACAGGGCATTATGCCAGCCTGACCGGGGCGGTTGCCGCCCCGGGGGGAATCGTCCAGAATTTCAGACCATAGTCATTTACTTTTGGCGGCTGCCCAGCCGCTATTGAATTTTTGCCAGCCCCGGCCCCGCCGGGTACGCTGTCCTGGAGGCGCCGTTGCAGGTCCTTGGATTCGCCGGATATTCCGGCAGTGGCAAAACCACTTTGCTGGAGAAAGTCGTCGCCAGACTGACGGCGGCCGGTGTGCGGGTGGCAGTGATCAAGCACACCCATCACGATGCCGATTTCGATACCCCCGGTCGCGACAGCTGGCGACACCGGCAGGCCGGCGCCGCACAGGTCATGCTGGTGACACCGGCCCGACGCATGCTGATCGAGACCGTGCCCGATGCCAACGACATGGCACTGGACGAGCATGTGCGCCGACTGGCGCCGTGTGATCTGGTGCTGGTCGAAGGCTTCAAGAACGAAGCGATCGACAAGCTCGAGGTCGTCGACAGCACGGCCGGCCGGCCGCGACTGGCACCTGCCGATCCGCGCGTGCGGGCGGTCGTGACCGACCTGCCGACCGCCATTGGCGATGCGCTGCCCGTGTTTCATCGCGACGACGTCGAGGGTGTCGTCGCCTTCATTACAGAAAGGTATTTGCCGTGACCGCTGCTTCCACCATGCTCGACTTCGAGGCCGCCGCCGACTGGCTGCTGTCCCGTGCGCGTCCGCTCGAAGACACCGAGACCGTGCCGCTGATCCGCGCCCGCAACCGGGTACTGGCGCACGAGGTGGTGTCCGGCATCGACGTGCCGCCACACGACAACAGTGCCATGGACGGCTATGCGCTGCGCGTGGCCGACTGGCGTGACGGCGTCACGTTCGAAGTCAGCCAGCGCGTGCCGGCCGGCAGCCAGCCAGGACCGCTAAAGGCTGGCACCCTGGCGCGCATCTTTACCGGCGCCCCGATTCCCGCCGGCGCCGACGCGGTGGTCATGCAGGAAGACAGCGAGCTCGACGGCGACCGGGTCCGCATCCTGCATGCACCGGGCATCGGACAGAACATCCGCCGCGCCGGCGAGGACATCGGCCATGGCCAGGTGATTGTCGCTGCCGGCAAACGGCTGACGCCGGCCGATATCGGCCTGATCGCGTCGGTCGGCGTACCGGATGTCGACGTGTTCCGGCCGTTGCGCGTCGCGGTGTTCTTTACCGGTGACGAACTGACCGAGCCGGGCGAACGCCTGCAGCCCGGCCGCATCTACAACTCCAATCGCTACTGGCTGCGCGGTCTGCTGGCGCAGATCGGCTGCGAGATCCGCGATCTCGGCATCATTCCGGACAGCCTGGCGGCGACCCGGCTGGCGCTGAGCGATGCGGCGGCCAGTGCCGATGTGGTGGTGACCTGCGGCGGCGTGTCGGTGGGCGAAGAAGATCATGTCAAGACCGCCGTCGAGCGCGAGGGCGAGCTGCATCTGTGGAAGATCGCCATCAAGCCCGGCAAGCCGCTGGCCTATGGCCGCATTGGTGCCGCCGACTTTATCGGCCTGCCGGGAAACCCGGTGTCCGGCTACGTGACCCTGCTGACGCTGATCGTGCCCTTCCTGCGCCAGCGCATGGGACGCACCGCCGTGCGCCTGCCACTGCCGCTGCGCCTGCCGGCAGCCTTCGACTGGACGCGGGCGGATGCGCGCCGGACCGAATTCCTGCGCGCCCGGCTGGTCGGGCAGGACGATGGCGGCCTGGCCGTCGAACGTTACCCGCACCAGGGCTCGGGCGTGCTGACCTCGTGCGCGTGGGCGGACGGGCTGGTGCGGCTGGCGCCGGGCCGGACGGTCAAACCCGGTGATCTGGTTGATTTTCTGCCGATGTCGGCGCTGGTCTGAGCGTGACGGCCGCGTTGGAACAGGCCCTGAGCAGCCGTGACGGCACGGCCTTGTCCGGACGGATCTGGCCCGCTGCCGCCCCGCGCGCGGTAGTGGCGCTGGTGCACGGGCTGGCCGAACACGGCGGCCGCTATGCTGCCTTTGCCGAGCGGCTGAACCGGGCCGGCATCTCGCTGGTCACGGTCGACCTGCGCGGCCATGGCCGCTCGGCCGGCGCCCGGGCGCGGGTGCGCCATTTTGATGACTACCTGGACGATGCCGAAGCCTTGCTGGCACTGGCCGGCCGCCACTGTCCGGCCGGCGTGCCGCTGTTCCTGATGGGACACAGCATGGGCGGCGCAATTGCCGCGCTATGGGCGATCGAGCGCCTGCCCGCCAGCGGGGTGGCGCTGGCCGGGCTGATCCTGAGCAGCCCGGCGCTGTCGCTCGGTGCCGACGTACCACGCTGGATGATTGCCGTCGCCCAGGTGATCGGTCGCCTTGCGCCGGGCCTGCCGGTGCGGCGCATTGACGCCGCGCTGCTGTCCCGCGATCCGCTTGTGGTTGCCGACAACCGTGCCGACCCGCTGGTCCATCACTGTGGCGTACCGGCGCGAACCGGCGCCGAACTGATCGTGGCCATGCGCCGCATTGCGGCCGGCCGGCAGACGTTGACGCTGCCGGTACGCGTGTTCCATGGCACCGCCGACCGACTGACCGAGCCGGACGGCAGCCGCGAATTCGCGGCTGGCGTGGGCTCGGCCGATGTCGATCTGGCCCTGTATCCGGACAACTACCATGAGACGCTGAATGATCTGGATCGCGACCGGGTTATTGATGAGTTGATTGGGTGGATTGAGGGGTGTTTGTCGGGGGGGCGTTCATGAGGGGATGGGGGGCGGATTTGCAACCGGGCGAGTTTCGCTTGGGGGCCTTGGGAGGCTGCTGTTCGGCCAAAGCTGCTGTTCAGCCCTCCTTGCTTGAGTGGCATATGCAGCGCCAAAAGCAGCCCGCGCGGTCTCAACAAAATCTGGCTCGATTCAATTGATCACCTGGCAATCACTGCATGCTGGACTTATTTGGTGACGGTGCTTGAAGAGCTCAGTCAGCCCGACCAACTGCTGAAGGTCAGACGCAGAAACCGAAGGCAGTTGGCCCCAAGATGACTGAGTGCCTGGTTGCGTTGAGGAGTCATCAAGCGGCAGGTGGTGTTGCCTCAACAAGTGGAAACCAGCCCTTGGCCACCTGAATGACGCCCCACAATTTGTCGGGGATCGTCAGTTGCGGCACGCGGTCGGAATCGAGCGCTGTGGCAATCTCTGTTCCCCGTCCTTCGGTGGCGAGTTCTACCCATTTCGGATTCATCACCAGCCCCTGTCCGATTGCGACCAACTCCAGGCCCGTCGCGAGTGCTTTTTCGGCATCATCGGGCGTCCGGATAAGACCCGCTGCAATCAAGGGAATGCGGTTGGCAACGTGCTCAACAATCAGCTCGGCAGTGGTTTGCTCGCCGCTGTAGTCCGCAGGTCTGGCATTCGGAATGTCAAAGAGCGACGCATGAAGGTAATCGACCCCCGCCTCGATCAGCCGGTCGATCAGCACGTAGCTGTCGCCAATCCGTAGCGCTCCTTCGCCAGGCTCTTCCGGTGAGATGCGGTAGCCCAGCAGGAATGGCCGCTTGGCGTGTTCGGCGATGACCCGCTGTGCTTCGCGTACGACGGCCAGGGGGAAGCGCATACGGTTTTCGAGCGAGCCACCCCATTCATCCTCGCGCTGGTTGAACATGGGCGAGAAGAAGTTCTGGATGAGAAAGCCATGAGCGCCATGCAGCTCGATGCCGTCGAAGCCTGCCTCAATGGCGCGACGAGTTGTTTCGCCGAACGCTCGGATGATCCCTTCGATTTCTTCCTTGCTCAGCGCATGACTGGTCACTTCGGCGCTATTGAACGGGCTGGGCGGTACCTTCAGCGCACTGGCACTGACAACGCGACCATCCGGCACGAGGTGTGGCAAGGCTTTGTTGCCGGCGTGGAATATTTGCAAGATGGCTGGCGCTCCGCCGCTCCTGGCTGCTTCCGACAGGCGACGGAGGCTGGGAATAAAGCGATCATCGTGACTGGCGAATTCGTCAGTGAAGCCGATGCCGTCCGGCGTCACGTGCGTGCAACCCGTCACCACCATGCCAACACCGTTGACGCGAGCGCGGTAGTAGGCCACCTCCTGGTCGGAGATGCTGCCATCCGGATTCGCCGACCATGTCGTCATCGGTGCCATCACAGCGCGGTTGCGCAGGGTCAGGCCGTTCTTGAAAGCCAAAGGCTGAAGCAGTCTCGATATGGTTTGGGTCATTTGAATCGGATCTCCATCGTTGAAAAAGCGCTCTGCGGTGGTTTGTGCTCCCATGGCAAGCAGTGTGTTCCTGAATGCCTTGGTTCCGTTTGCCAAAACCGTCGCGTTTCTTGCCTGATGTGATGAGCTTCGATCAATGAAGGGCCTGGTCTGCATTCGGCAATGCTAAGCTTCAATCACGAAACACAAAGGAAAACACAAGTTTTCATGGAGGTATCCAGTGACCATTGAAGCAAAGCCTGACATCGGAGAACTTGTCAGTCTGGTGGGCAACATTGCACAAATCGATGGAGACTACGACACACCGATTGCAGCGCTGAAACTTCGTCGCTGCAGTTCCACCACCGATCCGATGCCCTGCATTTATGGCCTGGGCCTTGCGCTGATCGTGCAGGGCGGCAAGCGGATCACACTGGGCGATGAGGTCTTCGACTACGGGGTCGGACAATCCCTTATCACCACCGTGGACATGCCCGTGGTGGCGTACGTCACTCGTGCCAGCGCCGCAGAACCTTTCCTCGGGATTTGGCTGGAACTGGATGCTCGTCTTATTGCCCAGATGGCGGCGGAGATGGAGTTTGCGGCCCCGCTCCAGGCCTCGACGGCACGAGGAGTATCCCTTGTTGCACTGGAGCCAGGTCTGCAGGATGCGCTGACCCGCTTGCTCCGGCTGCTCGCCGAGCCATCACTGATTCCTCTCCTCGCCCCCCTGATCCAGCAGGAGATCGTCGTTCGCTTGCTGCATGGGGGGCATGGCTCCAACCTGCGCCGTCTCGTTGCGATAGGCTCGCCGAGCCAGCAAATTGCCAAGGTGGTCACATGGCTGAAACAGCACTACACAGAGAGCGTGCTGATAGATGATCTCGCGGCCAAAGCTCACATGAGCCCTTCAACTTTTCGGCAGCATTTTCGTGCAGTGGTCGGCGTGAGTCCCTTGCAGTACCTGAAGAACCTGCGGCTACTCGATGCCCGGCAACTGATGCTCAATGAGAATCTGGATGCGGGCAGTGCGGCGACACGTGTCGGGTACGAGAGCGCATCACAGTTCAGTCGGGAGTACAGCCGATTATTCGGAGATCCTCCGAATCGCGATATCAAGCGGATGCGGGAATCCAGTTGGGCGAGAGACGGACAAAGCCACTAAGAGCGGCCACCTGTGCCAGAGGGCCTTCGGCATGGAAACCACCACGTGCCGACACAATGCAAAGACCGACGCCGCCGCCGCCGAAGCCGTGATGCCTGAAAGCCTATTTAAACCTCAGTGCCCGGATATCGGCCAGAGCGAGGGTAATCATTCCCCTGCAGCCTGGACGATGGAGTGGCCTCATTGAAAGCCGGGATCTCCGAAAACACATCGGCGATGAAGTCCATGAACGCGATTGCCCGGGTTGGCAGAAGCCGGTTGGCGACATAGACGATCTGCACAGGGACAGCCGGTGCTGAATATCCCGTCAGGATGTACTTCAGGCGCCCGCTCTTCAAGCCTTCGTCAAACAGCCATGCCGGTCCGTGCCCAACCCCCAGTCCCGCGGTGACTGCTGCGCGGACGGCGTCGGGCGAGTTCACTCTCAGCCTGCCGGAAACCGGAATTTCGGTATTGCGGAAGCGCCATGTCGCACCAGACGCCAGCAAGGTGTAGACCACGCAGTCGTGCTCGCGCAGATCATCAGGTGTCCGGGGAATCCCGCGTTTGGCCAGGTAATCCTCACTGGCCACGAAGACGCGTTCGTACGACCCGATGCGCCGGGCGCGGAGTGCGCTGTCCTCCAGTTGTCCGATGCGAATCGCGAGTTCGGTCCCCTCATTGACGAGGTCCACGTAGCGATCGTTGATCTGCAGATCCAGCGTCAGTCTGGGATAACGCTCCAGGAATGCCGGCACGTGTGGCAACACGAAGGCATGGGCGAGCGCGGTGGGACAGGCGACGCGCAAGAGCCCTGACGGATCGGCATTGCTCCTGAATGAGGATTCGGACTCCTCCACCGCGTCGAGGATTCGCCGGATGTCGGCGTAGTAGCGTTCGCCCTCCGGCGTCAGAGACAGCTTGCGCGTGGATCGGTGCAGCAGCCGCGTTTGCAGGTGGTCTTCCAGCGCTGCCACGTAGCGACTGACGTTGGGTTGCCCCAGGCCCAGATCGCGTCCTGCCGCAGAAAAGCTGCCGGTCTCCACGGCGCGCGCGAAGCAGGTCATCAAGAGAAATCGGTCCACGCAGCCTCCGTATTCATGCACTCAGGGCATTAAATATATTCAATACGACCATCTTATCCAGATTGAAGCATAGGTGCACATTTCTCCCTGCCGACCACCGTGGTCGTTACTGAATGGAGAACACAATGTCACGCTTGCAAGGTAAACGTACGCTCATCACCGGTGGCACCAGCGGCATCGGTCTGGAAACCGCAAAACAGTTCCTGGCCGAAGGCGCTCGCGTCATCGTCACGGGCGTCAATCCCGATTCAATCGCAAAGGCCCGGGCTGAACTCGGGCCCGAGGTTCCGGTGCTGCGCGCTGACTCGGCCAGCGTCGCTGCGCAAAGGGAACTGGCGTAGGCCGTCAAGGACCACTACGGCCAGCTCGATGTCGCCTTCCTCAATGCCGGCGTATCCATGTGGCTGCCGATCGAGGAATGGACGGAAGAGATGTTCGACCGTTCCTTCGATATCAACGTCAAGGGGCCGTATTTCTTGCTTCAGGCACTGCTGCCGGTGTTTGCGAATCCCGCCTCCGTCATCCTGACAACCTCGGTCAGCGCGCATGCCGGCGCGGATCGCTCTTCCGTCTATGCCGCCACCAAGGCCGCATTCCTGAACATGTCGAAGACGCTGTCGACGGAATTGCTGGGGCGCGGGATTCGCGTCAACGCGGTCAGTCCCGGCCCGGTCGAAACGCCGCTGTACGACAAGCTCGGCATCCCCGATGCCTATCGCGCGCAGGTGAACAAGGACATCGCCGCCACTATCCCGCTCGGCCGCTTCGGTACCGCCGACGAGGTAGCCAAGGCGGTGCTGTATCTGGCCTCCGACGAGTCCCGCTGGACGCTCGGTTCGGAAATCGTCGTGGATGGCGGCCGCCTGCTCAACCGCTGACCACGCAAGGCTGGCGTCCAGGTCGCCGCATTCGGTAACAAGCCCTCGGCTTCAAGACCGCAGCCAACAGGCAGGAGGGGCGTGGCGAATATCCCCGCGCCCCTTCCTCGATCCCACCCTTCAAAACCCGACCTGACAATGCCCACGCTTACCCTGATCAGCCACCCGCTGTGCCCCTTCGTTCAGCGAGCCGCCATCGTGTTGCTCGAAAAACAGGTTCCGTTTCATCGCATCAATGTGGATCTTGGTGACAAACCCGCCTGGTTTCTGGCGATTTCACCGACCGGCAAAGTCCCCCTGCTTCAGGTGCAGGATGCATATGGCGCGGAGGAAATACTGTTCGAGAGTGTGGCTATCTGCGAATACCTGCAGGAAACCCGGCCCGGTCCCGGCCTCTATCCGGATGATCCTCTGATGCGAGCGAAGCACCGAGCATGGATTGAATTTGGCTCCGCAACCCTGGAAGAGGCCTGGGGGTATCTGAACGCCAGGGATCAAGCTAGCGCCGATCTGAAAGCCGCTTCGCTCAAGGACAAACTGGCTCAACTCGAAAAGATTCTCGGGTCTGGCCCGTACTTTGCGGGTGAGGCCTTTGGCATGGTGGATGCGGTTTTTGCGCCCGTTTTCCGCTATTTCGATGTGCTGGAAACCGATAGCACCGAATCGCTGTTCACAGACTTTCCCGGGGTCAATGCCTGGCGCAAAGCGCTCAGTGCGAGAGCGAGCGTGAGCGCTGCAGTTTCCGCAGATTATCCGGCGCTTTTTCAGGCGCACTTGCAGCGTCAGCAAGCCTTGCTGATGAAGGAGGTTTAAGACGCCTCCAGCCGTATCTGGCCGGGTCGGCATGCTCGGGAACAGACCGGAGTCATACCTCGACGATGGGTTTGGCTTGAGCGAGGATTTCCAATGCGCGAACGCGTCATTTTATTCTGGTATTACGAATGACGCTTGCCAGCCTGAAGCCGCCCCTCAAGCTGATTGAGGTAGACGATGCACTGGAGATCTCAGAGCAAACGGAAATCCAGCCTCGTGCGGCGGCCGTGGCAGAGCCTGTTTTGGGCTCGTCACCACCGCCGTCTTGCATGCTGTATTCGCACTACCGCCCGATAGCCGATTCGGATGAGTTCGACGTATCCGTTATTTGAGACCGGCCGAACAGGCCAGGCGTGCAGCTCGGCCGAAGCGGCCAAGACCGTTATGCAGGCATCAACGTTTTCGTGGTCGCCCAGGTGTGGAGTGCGGGAGTGATCTCAGACAGGGTCGCTTCTGTTTGCGCCCTCACGCTTCGGTCTCGTAAAACAGCCCGTACTTCCCCTTTGTTTGCTTGATTCGCGCGAAACCGGCCTCTCCCAGATGCATGCCGGCGATCAAAAGCCCTTCGGAACTGACCCTGTCCAGCAGACGTGATCGGGTGGCGGCTGCCAGGGATGGGTCCTGGTCAAATGCAATCGACACGTCCGGTCGCTGAATCTGGATATACGGAAAATGCACGATATCTCCCCAGACAAGCAGACTCTGGTCACGGGATTCGACGATATATCCGGTATGCCCGTCGGTATGCCCTGGTAACGGCATCGCGCTGATCCCGGAGAGCACCTCTCCTTTATCGAAAGTACGCAGCTTGTCGCTATAGCCGTGGAATACCTGACGCGCGATCAGGAAATTACCGCGCGCCCGCTCACTGGCACGGGCCAGATTTGCGTCGTCCTGCCAGAACTTGACCTCGCGCCGATGCACAACCAGTTCCGCATTCGGAAAAATCACTTGTCCGGCAGCATTCACCAGCCCGCCGACATGGTCGGGGTGGGCGTGCGTGAGCAGGATGGTATCGATCATGGATGGCTCGATGCCAGCCAGCAACAAATTGGCCTGCAGCCGCCCGCCCCATTGCTTGATACCGCCAGCGCCACCATCGACAAGAATGGTGCGCCCGGCGCTGCGTATCACGTAGCAGTTGATATGTATCGCAGAGGGCTCATTCTGACCCGCATCGCGCTGGATTCCGGACGCTTCGGACGCGTCGATGTTCGAGAGGAAATCGAGGCTGGCATTGAGGTAGCCATCGCTGATTGCGGTGACCGTGAAATCCCCGACCTGCTGACCGGGAAAGGCAAGGATGGACACAATACGTCTCCAGAGCGGTTAGTTTCGGGCGTAAATGTTTGACGCGGCATAACCAAAACACCGAATGCGCGCGGCAAGACCCGTGTGATGAGCGATGGTGTTGTCCAAAGCGGTCATGAACCGGTTCATGACCGCAGGTGTGCGAAACACCTCAAGGCGATACCGGATTTCCGCAAAGACGGGATGCCCCTGGCCGGGTTGTACATTGATATAAATGACATGAACATTTTTGAGTTGCGCCTCAAGGATTCCGGTACAGAGCTTGATGCAGTCGCGGGAAAGCCCGGCAAGGCACTCTTCGGACGGCATCTGGCCCGCGTCAATGTAGAAGGTCAGGTTTGGCATCGCTGGCCTGCCTGTTTTCCCCGGCCGGAAGGGCACCGGCGCGGGTCAATTGCGTCGTCATCGGCTCGTACAGGTCTACGCCCTCCGGGAGCGTCTCGACAAGGTGGAGCTTGCTCCGGGGCAGGATGGCGAGCCACCGCCGTTCCGGATACTTTTCCAGCGCAACGGCCTGCATGCCCAGCGGTTCGAGGCCCATCGCAATCAGCGAGTCGGGGCCCTTTGTACCCAGAACGAGGAGTTCGTCGGCATGGACTGCCGGCGCCAGACCAATGTCACTGTAGAGATTGCGGTGCCAGTCGGTGATCTGTTGCTGCCACCGCGCGAAATTGCCGCCGCCTTTGCGGCGATATTCCTCTCTCGTCAGGACATCAAGGCCGTCCACCGTGTGGATGGCCAGGTAGACGGGACAACCTTCGCTGATCGATTTGAAACGTTGCGAGGAATGAAAGCCGGTTACCGAGATGAGCGCGGGCAGTTTTTCAAGGCTGTAGAAGTCGTTCCATTCGGCTTCGCTGGCAGGATCGGCGAAGCTGCATTCCACGGTATAGATCATCGGATTTTCCTTCGTTACGGTTAAGCATTCTTCCGCGAACACGTGATGCTCATTGCAGTAACATCATGGTAGTCTGATGTTTTCGGCCTATATAACGAAATAAAGTCAGCCTTCAGTGATATTTAATCAAGCTGACTTTGAATCCATTTTGATCGGCGAGACTTCAATGCGACGTAAAATTCCCAGCAGTTCCGCGCTCCAGGCATTTGAGGCTGCGGCCCGGCATGGCAGCTTTGCCCGCGCGGCGGAAGAACTGGCACGAACAGAGGGCGCGGTCAGCCGCCAGATTGCCCGGCTGGAGGCATTTCTGGGGGCGGTACTGTTCGAGCGTGTGGGAAACCGTGTACGGCTTGCCCCCAATGGCGCGCGCTATGCGGCACAGGTGCGTGAGACGCTGGAGCGCCTGGAACGGGACAGCCTGTATCTGATGGGGCAGCCGAGTGAGGGCGCGAGCATTGAGATCGCGGCCATTCCGACTTTCGCCACCCGCTGGCTTATCCCCCGGCTGAAACGCTTTCAGAACAAGCATCCAAATATTACGGTGCATATCGCAGAACGGATGGAGCCCTTCCTGCTGGCAGGTAGCGGTTTCGATGCGGCCATTCATTTTGAACACCCGGCATGGGCGGGCATGCATCTGCATCCTCTGCTGGAAGAGGTGCTTGTACCGGTCTGCAGCCCACAGCTTCTTGAAGATGCCGGTGCCCATGCGCCGCTGGACGCGCTGCCACGCCTTCACCGGCGGCAAAACCCGCATGCCTGGCAGATTTATGCTCAAGAGACAGGTGTAACGCTGACCAATTCGGCAATTGGTGCACGTTACGACCTCCATTCCATGCTGATTGAGGCCGCACTTGCCGGCCTGGGCGTGGCATTGGTACCGCGGCTTTACGTTGGGGCCGAGCTAGAGCAAGGTCGTCTGGTCACGCCCTGGCCTGAGGGCAAGACGATTGCCAAAAATTTCTGCCTCGTTCTGCCTGAGCGGATCGAATTGAGTGAAGGGCCAGTACGGGCATTTTCGACGTGGATTCTTGACGAAGCACGGGGCGCAACAACCGGATAGTGAGCACTGGCTTTGGGCGGGGCATTGGCCCAAGCGGCCGTTGGCTCAAGCTTTGGCCAATGACCGCTACCGACCCTGAGCGGACGCTGCCCCCTGGGAAAGCGGACAGGGGAGGCCGATTCAGTTGTTATCCGCATAGGGTCCTATGCAATACCTCTTGGCAATGTCTAAGGAAAATACGACCGCCACATCATCTGACATACCCCACAATGTATCTGTTTCTTCATTGTATTGGGATGCTGAGAGATAAATTTTCGAACCATCCTCAAAAGCAACTTCCAGGTCTTGAGGATATTCTTTTATTTCTCTACCCTCGTAGCGAGCCCACGACCAATAAACTTTAACTTCATTTACAGCTTTCCCAATCAATGGCGCCCAGTATTGGTTAGCAGTTACATCCCAGCTCATAAAGTCCGTGAGCTGGCTTGAAAGTGACGACCTCAATATGCCAATCCCGTATTGGAAGAATTCCCCATCCCAGACAATCCCAACCGTTGACCCATCTTCCATCTCTAAATCACAACCATAATC
The DNA here is from genome assembly GCF_000620105.1 of Microvirgula aerodenitrificans DSM 15089. Classification (NCBI taxonomy): domain Bacteria; kingdom Pseudomonadati; phylum Pseudomonadota; class Betaproteobacteria; order Neisseriales; family Aquaspirillaceae; genus Microvirgula; species Microvirgula aerodenitrificans. The sequence continues at coordinate 29,453 of NZ_JHVK01000003.1, forward strand.
CAAATGGTGCCCTTGGAACGAATCGTCCTGATAGTTCGGTTTATCAGTGTGGTACCGAATTTCGAAATATCGCACTCCTGCTAGCCGTCTTCCGACCAAAATGGAATTGACGTCATTTTCGTATTCAGCTTTTGTGCGTTTCATTTGGATTAACGGTTATCTTTAGACTACTTGATTAGCGCGAAAACGACCACTTTTTGGCATTGTTGAGAAAGGGTAGCTTCTGGCCGTAAGCAGCCATGCTACAACTTTGTCATAAATAACTGCAATGGCCGACTTGCAGTCAGAAAGCCATCATAAGAAACAAGTCATCGGTCGCAGCCGGCCCAGAGCATCCGGCCTTTGCCAGCTCAGCAGCAGCCGTTCACCTGCGGCTCAGGTGTAAATGCATCGAACGGCAGGTTGCCTGCCGGACAGATGAAGGTCCCCGCTGCAGCATCACAAGCGTGATGTAGCGCCTGAAAAGCCCCCCTGTTGAAGAGCGAGGCAGGCGCGGCATTGTGATGCACCCGGTCTTTGACGCATCGTCTGCCACTGTCAGCGCCAGCACTGGAGCCCTCCGAACAGCCGAGAAGCACGGCTTTCCTGCTGGAAAAACCGGATAATGGCGGCCAACTCGTTTTGCACGCTATTTTGGAATTCCCACATGGAAATCAAGGTCAATTTTCTTGACAAGCTTCGCCTTGAAGCCAGGTTCGATGACTTCACGGTCATTGCCGACCAGCCTGTGCGCTACAAGGGCGATGGTTCGGCGCCGGGGCCGTTCGATTACTTTCTGGCCTCATCGGCCCTGTGTGCGGCCTACTTCGTGAAGTTGTACTGCGACACGCGCAACATTCCGACCGAGAACATCCGCCTGTCGCAGAACAACATTGTCGACCCGGAAAATCGCTACCAGCAGATCTTCAAGATCCAGGTCGAGCTGCCGGCGGACATCTCCGCCAAGGACCGGCAGGGCATTTTGCGTTCCATTGACCGCTGCACGGTGAAAAAAGTTGTGCAAACCGGGCCCGAGTTCGTGATCGAGGAAGTCGAGAATCTCGATGCCGATGCGCAGGCCTTGCTGACGCTGAACCCGGATGCGGATGCGAGCACCTATATCATCGGCAAGGACCTGCCGCTGGAGCAGACCATCGCCAACATGTCGGGCATTCTGGCCGGCCTGGGCATGAAGATCGAAATCGCTTCATGGCGCAATCTGGTTCCCAACGTGTGGTCGCTGCATATTCGCGATGCGCATTCGCCAATGTGCTTTACCAATGGCAAGGGTGCGACCAAGGAAAGTGCCCTGGCCTCGGCGCTGGGCGAGTTCATCGAGCGGATGAGTTGCAATCACTTCTACAACGACCAGTTCTGGGGTGAGGACATTGGCAACGCGGCGTTCGTGCATTACCCGAACGAGCGCTGGTTCAAGCCGGGCCACAGGGGGGCGCTGCCGGCCGGGATGCTCGATGAATACTGTCTGGAGATTTACAACCCGGATGGCGAGCTGCGCGGCTCGCATCTGTACGACACCAACTCCGGCAATACCGAACGCGGTATCTGCGCGCTGCCTTATGTGCGCCAGTCGGATGGTGAAGTGGTGTATTTCCCGACCAACCTGATCGACAACCTGTTCCTGAGCAACGGCATGAGCGCCGGCAACACGCTGGTGGAAGCGCAGGTGCAGTGTCTGTCGGAGATCTTCGAGCGGGCGGTCAAGCGCGAAATCCTCGAAGGCGAAATCGTGCTGCCGGATGTGCCGCAGGACGTGCTGGCGAAATATCCGGGCATTCTGGCCGGCATTGCCGAGCTGGAAAATCAGGGCTTTCCGGTGCTGGTCAAGGATGCATCGCTGGGCGGCAAGTATCCGGTGATGTGCGTCACCCTGATGAACCCGCGTACCGGCGGTGTGTTTGCCTCTTTCGGGGCGCACCCCTGCATGGAAGTGGCGCTGGAACGCAGTCTGACCGAGCTGCTGCAGGGGCGCAGTTTTGAAGGGCTGAACGATTTGCCCCGGCCGACCTTTGAAAGTCACGCCGTTACCGAGCCGAACAACTTCGTCGAACACTTTATCGATTCCAGCGGCGTGGTGTCGTGGCGCTTTTTCAGCGCCAGAGCGGAGTACGATTTTGTCGAGTGGGACTTCTCCGGTCAGGGCGAAAACGCCAATGCCGACGAAGCCGCTACCTTGTTCGGCATTCTCGAAGGCATGGGAAAGGAAGTGTACGTGGCGGTGTATGACCAGCTCGGTGCGATCGCCTGCCGCATCCTGGTGCCGGGGTATTCGGAAATCTATCCGGTGGAAGACCTGGTCTGGGATAACACCAACAAGGCGCTGGCTTTCCGCGCCGATATCCTGAACCTGCACCGTCTCGACGATGCCGCGCTGGCAGCCTTGCTGAATCGGCTGGAAGACAGCGAGGTGGATGAATACACCGACATCATTACCTTGATCGGCGTCGAGTTTGACGAGAATACCAACTGGGGTCAGCTCACGGTTCTGGAGCTGAAGCTGCTGATTAATCTTGCGCTGAAGCAGTTTGATGAGGCGCACGATCTGGCGGGCGCTTTCCTGCAGTACAACGACAACACGGTCGAGCGCGGACTGTTCTATCAGGCCCTGCATGTGGTGCTGGAGGTGCTGCTGGACGACGACCTGGAACTGGCCGATTACGAGGTCAATTTCCGCCGGATGTTTGGCAACCCGCGGATGGATGCGGTGATGGGGTCCGTGGACGGCAGCGTGCGCTTCTTTGGCCTGACGCCAACGGGGATGAATCTGGACGGGCTCGACCGCCATCAGCGCCTGATCGACAGCTACAAAAAGCTGCACATGGCGCGGGCGCGGATGGCGTCTTTGTCCGGTCAAATACCAGAGTGAGCAGATGACGCCCTGCGCGCTTCGGCCTCCGCCAGGCGGTGCAGGACGGGCGGTCGCTGTGCAGAATCCGCCGCCTCGTCAGCCGCCGGTATTGCCGGGGGCCAGGGCGATGGTTTGCGGCGCAGCGGTTCCAGCTTGCTGGCGAGCGAGGCCGCCGACAGCTCGCCCAGATGGGTAGCCACGAGCTTTCCCCGGGCATCGAAGAACAGCGTGGTGGGCAGTGCGACCGAGCGGTACGTTTTTCCCAGCTGGCCGGCGGGGTCCAGCAGCACATTTTCCAGTTGCAGCTTCTCCGTCTGCAGGTACTGCTGCACGGCGGCGGTAGTTTCGCCCTGATTGACGAAGATGAAGCGCACGTCGTTTTCATGCTGTTGGGCTGCCTGCAACAAAGGCATCTCGCGGCGGCAAGGCGGGCACCAGCTGGCCCACAGGCTGACGACCACCGGCCGGCCTTCGGCCAGTGCGGGCAGGGTGGTCTGCGGGCCGGACAGGGTAGCCAGTGCTTGCGCCGATAGCGCAGGTGTTTCATTGCCGGTCAGCCATGCCTTGCCCGCTCCCCAGGTCAGTGCTCCGGCCAGCAGGGCAATGGCAAGTGGCCGGCGCAGGGCCGGCTGACGGCTGCCGTGCCACATCGCCCAGGCCAGGGCGCCGCCGATGCCGGCCCACAGGTTGAATCCCCCGTCGCGTATGTCCAGCATGCCCCATGGCTGTGGCCGGTACTGTTCAAACCAGATCGCGACAAAGCCCAGGCGGGCGGCAACCAGACCCCACAGCAGCATGTCATTCAGGGGCCCGGCCACGCTGATGCGCTGACGGCGTCCCGCCAGATAACCGGCACCCAGGGCCATCAGCCAGGCGCACCCCGACAGCGCGACTGAGAAGGGGATGGCCAGGGGGCCCAGATTGAAGCTCAGCATGGCTTTCCTGTTATTGCGTCCCGCCCGGGGCGGCCCGGGGGGCTTTTCGGACTTCCTGCCGTTCAGGCGGCAAAGCCACCATCGATGCTCAGGCTTGCGCCGGTGACATACCCTGCCTCCGGGCCTGCCAGATAGGCGACGAAGCCGGCAATCTCTTCCGCCTTGCCATAGCGGTGCAGCGCCATCAGTGCTTTCAGCTGCTCGGCAGACTCGCCTGCGTCCGGGTTCATTTCCGTATCCACGGGGCCGGGCTGCACGTTATTGACGGTGATGCCGCGCGGGCCGAGGTCACGCGCCATGCCTTTCACCAGCCCCACCAGCGCCGATTTGCTCATGGCGTAAACCGCCCCGCCCGCCACCGGCATGCGGTCGGCGTTGGTGCTGCCGATATTGATGATGCGGCCACCCTCCTGCATATGACACGCCGCTTCCTGGCTGGCAACGAACACGCTGCGCACGTTGATTGCCAGGGTGCGGTCAAAGTCCTCCAGCGAGAGGTCTTCGGTCGTTCCCCAGGCCAGCACCCCGGCGTTGTTGACCAGGATGTCGAGCCGGCCAAAGTGGCTTGCCGCCTGGCGTACGGCCTGCTGCAAGGCAGCGGCATCCGCACTGTCGGCACGAATGGCAATGGACTGGCCTCCCGCTGCCGTGATGTCGGCGACGACGGCTTCAGCCCGCTCAGCAGAAGCCATGTAGGTGAGGGCTACCGCTGCGCCTTCGCGTGCAAGACGTCTGGCGATGGCAGCGCCGATGCCGCGTGAACCGCCCTGAACGAATGCGACCTTGCCTTGAAGGGGGTGGGTTGCCGACATGTGTTGTCTCCTGACTGGGGTTGAGGGTGAAAGCGGGCTGCCCTCGTGTGGAATCCGGAAGGTATCCCGAAATGCCGGGGGACAGTCTGCTCGATGTTCCCGATTTGATTAATCTGCCGGGACTGGTTCCCCGGACCGCCGCCCGGCCAGATGATGTCAGTGACCTGCCTGCACGGACTGAGTCAGGCGGTTCCGGCCTGACTCTTCCCGTCAGCGCGACGCATGCTCCCGGCGGAACACCAGCGTAGTGCCGTCGCTGGCCGCAGCGCAATGGCGATAGCCATCGCTGTCGAAATCGCGCAATGCCTCCGGCCGGGTGATCCGGTGTTCGGCAATCCAGCGCACCATCAGGCCGCGGGCGCGCTTGGCCCAGAAGCTGACGATCTTGTACGGCCCGCCTTCCTTGCTGTCCTGGAATACTGGCGTCCAGACCGGGGCCGAGAGTTTCTTCGGCCTGACCGATTTGAAATACTCGTCGCTGGCCAGATTGACCACTACCGGGCTGTCGTCGGCCGCCAGCCGCTCGTTCAGCAGCGAGGTCAGCGTATCGCCCCAGTACGCATACAGGTTGGCTCCTGCCGGATTGGCCAGCCGGGTGCCCATCTCCAGCCGGTAGGGCAGGATCAGGTCGAGCGGACGCAGGATGCCGTACAGGCCGGACAGAATGTTCAGCCGTGTCTGCAGCCAGTCCAGGGTCGGGTGATCGAGCGAGGCGGCATCCAGCCCGTCGTAGACGTCCCCGTTGAAGGCGAACACGGCCTGTTTGGCCTCGGGCGCGGCATAGTCGGGATGCCACTGGGCGAAGCGGGCAACGTTCAGGTGCGCCAGCGTGTCGCTGATGCCCATCAGCGCGGACAGGTCTTGCGGACTCTTGCGGCTCAGCAGTCTGACCAGTGTCGACGAACGGTCGAGCAGGGGCGGCATGCTGGCTGTCGCGATGGCGGCAGGCGTGGTGAAATCCAGTGACTTGGCGGGAGAGATGACCATCTGCATCGGGCGGTCCTCGCGATAGGGGAAGGCGCGATTGTAGGAAAATCGGCCCGGCGCGCCAAATCGGTGCGCTATCCCTCACCCAAAAATATTTGTGTTTGCTAATATTCCGACCTTGAATCGGGGAGAGTCATGCGCGTATTGCTGCAACGGGTGGAACAGGCCCGGGTGGAAGTGGAAGAACGGGTCGTCGGCGCCATCGGCGCGGGGCTGCTGCTGCTGGTCGGCATCGAAGGTGACGACAATGCGACAGATATTGACTGGCTGGTGCGAAAACTGGTCGGTTTGCGGATTTTCGAGGACGGCACGGGCAAGATGAACCGCTCGCTGGCCGATATCGATGGACAGGCGCTGGCGGTCAGCCAGTTCACCCTGTTTGCGAGCTGCCGCAAAGGCGCTCGCCCGTCATGGAGCCGCGCGGCGCCGCCGGAGGTGTCGCTGCCGCTGTTCAACGAATTTGTTGCGCGTCTGACGGTCGAACTCGGCAAGCCGGTGCCGACCGGCGTTTTTGGCGCCGAGATGAAGGTGTCACTGGTCAATGACGGACCGGTGACGATGTTGCTCGATTCCCGCAACCCGGAATAACCGGGGGCGGTTTGTTATTTGTCCCGCGTGGCTGACCGGCATGGTCGGGCGCGGGAAGCTACTCAATGCATACGCAGCAAGGAAACACGCGATGATCAGCGTATTCGACATGTTCAAGATCGGCATCGGCCCGTCCAGTTCGCACACGGTGGGGCCGATGAAGGCTGCCGCCGCGTTTGCCGCCGATCTTGACGCCGCCGGCCTGCTCGACCGCGTCAGCCGCGTACAGGTGGATTTTTATGGTTCACTGGCCCTGACCGGCGAAGGCCACGGCACGGTGCCGGCCATGCTGCTGGGGCTGGAGGGGCAATTGCCGCCGACGGTCGACCCGTTGCGGCTGCTGCCACGTACCGCCGAGCTGCGGCAGGGGGCGGCGCTGAAGCTGGCCGGGCGGCACGATATCGGGTTCGACTATGCGCGCGATGTGCATCTGAACAAGCTGAAGGCGCTGCCGCTGCATCCGAACGGCATGCGCTTCCAGGCGTTCGACGCTGCCGGCGAAGTGCTGCAGCACGAACATTATTATTCGATCGGTGGCGGTTTCATTGTCACCGAGGCGCAGTTCGGCACGCCGCTGGCGACGCTGTCGCCGCCGCCGTTCCCGTTCGCCACCGGCGCCGAGCTGCTGGCGCACTGCCGGCGTGAGCAGAAGAGCATTGCCCAGATCGTGCTGGCCAACGAGGCCTGCTGGCGGCATCCGGACGAAGTGCGTGTCGGGCTGCTGGAAATCGCCAATGTAATGCGCGACTGCATCGAGGCGGGCTGCCGGCATGACGGCACCCTGCCGGGCGGGCTGGATGTGCGCCGCCGGGCGCCGGGCATCTTCCGCAAGATGGTGTCGCAGCAGTTGTCCGGTCGCATGGACAATCTGCTGTGGCCGATGCTGTATGCGATGGCGGTCAACGAGGAAAACGCGGCCGGCGGACGAGTGGTGACGGCGCCGACCAATGGCGCTGCCGGCATCGTGCCGGCCGTGCTGCAGTATTTCCGCCATTTTGCCGCGTCGGCCTGCGATGACAAGGTGATCGAGTTCCTGGCCACGGCCGGCGCGCTGGGCATGCTGTACAAGCTGGGGGCGTCGATTTCCGGCGCCGAGGTCGGCTGTCAGGGCGAGGTCGGTGTGGCCTGCTCGATGGCAGCCGGTGCGTACTGCGCCGTGCTGGGCGGCACGGTGGCGCAGGTCGAGAATGCGGCCGAGATGGCCATGGAGCATCACCTGGGGCTGACCTGTGACCCGGTCGGCGGGCTGGTGCAGATTCCGTGCATCGAACGCAATGGCATTGCGGCGGAAAAAGCCATCAAGCTGGCGCAACTGGCCCTGCTCGAAGACGGCCAGCACAAGGTGTCGCTGGATACCGTGATCGCGACCATGCTGGCGACCGGGCGCGACATGAAAACCACGTACAAGGAAACCTCACTGGGCGGGCTGGCCGTGACCGTGAACATTACCGAGTGCTAGTGGTCCCGGTGCCTGCGATGGCGCCGTCTGGCGCATTGCGGGCGTGATTGTCTCCTGCGGGGAATGTCTGCAAGCGGATATTCCCCGTTATCATGTCGGTTTGCCGGCGGGCGGCGGTGCGTCCGAAGCCGGTCTGAATGAAATTGTCTGGATAGGGAACCGTGTCGGTCGTTTTCTTGCTGATTGTGTTGTTGGTGGTAGTCAGTGCCGTCGGTATCTGGTGCTGGCGGAACGGGGCATTGCCGGAATGGCTGGAGCGCGGCTTCGAACGCGCACAGCTCACCGCGCGCGACCTGCAGCCTGCCCGCGAGATTGCCGTTGCCGCTGCCTTTCGCACCTGGCACCAGATCGTGCCGCTGTGGCGACACTTGTGGCAGGCATCGGTGCGGGCACTGGCCAGACTGATTGCCCTGGGGCGTTCGCTGCTGGACGAGTGGCGCACGCCCGCGCCTTATGAACCGGTCGAGCCGGCGGAGCCAACCGTCGGCCCGGATGAGCTCGACTGGAGCCCGCGCCAGCAGCCGGATGCCCCGACGGCGACCGAACCTGCCCGCAAGGCGCCGGAACGACCGGTTGTTCCTCCTCGCGACATCGAGCGGCCCCAGGTCCGGGTGCCGATGCCTGTGCCGAAGCCGCCTGCCGCGCGTGTCGAGGTACCCGCCGCAGCCCGTCCGGCTCCCGTTCCCGAGCGGCCGGTGATCGGTCTGGCCGAAGTGCAGAACAATCTTCGCAGCAGCTATATCGCACGCAAGGCCGACGCCCGCCCGTCCCGACCACAAGTCCATGACAGCAGTGATGCGCCTCCGGTGATCGGACTGGCCGATGTCAGGAACAATCTGCGCGGCGGTTATGTACCGGCAGCGCGCCGGCATGACCGCAGCGCTGCCGCTCCGGCGCGCAGTGTGACACTGATCGAGCCGAATGTGGTGCGGGCGCGGGTGCAGGTCCTGCACAAGGACCGCCTGCAGCGCGAAGCCGACCTGGCTGCTGCGCGGCGTCGGCGGCTGCAGCCGGCGATGATCGAGCCGGTGCGGTTCTCGTCCCCGGCGAGTCCGGTGGTGATGCCGGAAATCCGTTCGCTGGTGACGCCGGAAGAAGCGGCCGCCGAAGGGCTGATCCCGCTGCCTGCCGCGCATGAGTCGTCACTGTCCCCGTCCGGCCCGCCGCCGGTACCGGCTCCGGCCAGCGAGCCGGTGACCGGGCCGGCTGCCTTGTCGCCCGCCACTCCCGACACGGGCCATGTGCTGGCCTGGAATATCGTCGACGACGAAGCGGAAGTGCAACCCGCGTCCGCTCCTGCCTTTGCCTGGGTACCCCCTCCGCCGCTGCCCGTTGCCGGGCCTGCGCCGGTGGTTCACGAATTGCCGCCGACACCGGTGACCCCGCCGTGGCGGTCCAGTCCTGCACCGGTGAGTGAGTCACCGTCCTTTGCCGCGCCTGCCACAGCGTACAGCACGGTGCAGGCTCCGCCGGCAGAGGCGTGGCCGCCGGCCTATGGCGATTACGCCCTGCCGCCGCTGTCGCTGCTGATGCCGGCCGATGACAATTCGGAGGTGGCGGTCAGTGAAGAGTCGATGATGGAGCGGGGCATTGTCATCGAGGAGAAGCTGGCCGAATTCAAGGTCAAGGTGCGGGTGGTCGATGCCTATGCCGGCCCGGTCATTACCCGCTATGAGGTCGAGCCGGACGTCGGCGTGCGCGGCAACCAGGTGGTCAATCTGGTCAAGGACCTGTCGCGTGCGCTTGGCCTGGCGTCGATTCGCGTGGTCGAAACCATTCCCGGCAAGACCTGCATGGGGCTGGAGTTGCCGAATCCGCGCCGCGAGATGATCCGCCTGTCCGAGATCCTGTCCGACGGGGTGTTCCAGCGTCCCGACTCGCGCCTGACGCTGGCGCTGGGCAAGGACATTACCGGTCAGCCGGTGACAATGAACCTCGGCAAGGCGCCGCACTTGCTGGTGGCCGGCACTACCGGTTCCGGCAAGTCGGTCGGCGTCAATGCGATGATTCTGTCATTGTTGTACAAGGCGACGCCGGAAGAAGTCCGCTTCATCATGATCGACCCGAAGATGCTGGAACTGTCGGTTTACAACGATATTCCCCATCTGCTGGCCCCGGTGGTGACCGACATGAAGCTGGCTGCCAATGCGCTGAACTGGTGTGTGGCCGAGATGGAAAAGCGCTATCGGCTGATGAGCGCGCTCGGGGTGCGCAATCTGGACGGCTTCAACCAGAAGCTGCGTCGGGCCGAGGCGGCCGGGCGCCGGATTGTCAATCCGTTCACCCTCACGCCGGACGATCCGGAACCCCTGTCGCCACTGCCGTTCATCGTGGTGGTGGTGGACGAGTTTGCCGACCTGATGATGGTGGCCGGCAAAAAGATCGAAGAGCTGATCGCCCGGCTGGCACAGAAGGCACGTGCGGCCGGCATCCATCTGATTCTCGCTACCCAGCGCCCCTCGGTCGATGTGATTACCGGCCTGATCAAGGCCAATATCCCGACGCGCATCGCGTTCCAGGTGTCGAGCAAGGTCGACAGCCGCACCATTCTCGACCAGATGGGGGCCGAAAGCCTGCTGGGGCAGGGGGACATGCTGTACCTGCCACCGGGCACCGGCTATCCGCAGCGGGTGCACGGGGCGTTTGTCGCTGACGAGGAAGTGCATGCGGTCGTCGAGTACCTGAAGCAGTTCGGCGAACCGGATTACATTGACGATCTGCTCACCGGCGGCGCCGAGGCGGAGGACGCTGGCGCCGCAGCGGCAAGCGGCGGCCGTGGCAGCGAAGAGGACCCGCTGTACGATGAAGCGGTCGCCATTGTGCTGAAGACGCGCAAGGCGTCGATCTCGTCAGTCCAGCGTCAGTTGCGCATAGGCTACAACCGCGCCGCGCGCCTGATCGAGCAGATGGAAGAGGCCGGCATGGTCAGCCCGATGGAGACCAATGGCAACCGGACTGTGCTGGTGCCAGACCGGGGCTAGCGGGGACAGGGGGCAGGGCTGTTGTGCCGAATTGGAAGCTTCCGGGGTGATTGGGTATAAGTGGCGATGGCCCGGCGAAGAACAGGGCTGAACGCATCGTTCATTACCGGAGCGGATGAACATGGTCCTGGCGCCCATTCCCCCCGATTACGCTGATTGGCTGACGTCCCTGAAAAGCCGTATCCGCGCGGCGCGCAGTCGCGCTGCACTGACGGTCAATGCCGGATTGATCCGGCTGTACCATCAGATTGGTCGGGATATTCTTGACCGGCAAACACGCCATGGCTGGGGAGCCAAGGTGATAGAGCGCGTTGCCCGTGACCTCAAGGATGCCTTTCCTGACATGAAAGGTTTTTCAGGTAGCAACATCAAGTACATGCGCTATTTCGCCGAGCATTGTCCCGGTGTCCAGTTTGGTCAGCAGCCTGCTGACCAATTGCCCTGGTTCCACATCGTGACCCTGTTGACCAAGCTGCAACCCGCCAATCGTGAGTGGTATGCGATGCAGGCTGTCTCGGGAGGCTGGTCGCGACTGACGCTGGAACAGAACATCCGGAATCGGCTGCATGAGCGTCAGGGCTCTGCTGTCAGCAACTTTGCGTTACGCCTGCCCCCGCATGACTCTGCCCTGGTCCATGAAGCGCTCAAGGATCCATACCTGTTCGATTTTCTGGGACTGGCCGACGATGCCCAGGAGAGGGATATCGAAGATGCTCTGGTTCGCCATATCACCCGGTTCCTGCTGGAGCTGGGGGCCGGTTTCGCTTTTGTCGGGCGCCAGTTCAGGCTGGATGTCGGCGGCGACGAGTTCTTTATCGACCTGCTGTTCTATCACACCCGCCTCAAATGCTATGTCGTGGTCGAACTCAAGGCCGGGGCGTTCAGGCCCGAGCACGTCGGCAAGCTGAATTTCTATCTGTCGGTCATCGATGACCAGGTAAGGGCCGAGGACGACAAGCCCACCATCGGTCTGCTGCTGTGCCGTCAGCAGAACCGGCTGGTGGCGCAATATGCGGTCAATGGCATCGACAAACCCATCGGCGTGGCGGAGTACCAGTTGCTGCAGGATTTGCCGGATACGCTGGCCCGCAGTCTGCCCAGCATCGAGGAGATCGAGGCGGAACTGGCGGGCGAAATGCGACAGACAGAGGCGCCGTCGCGCGGAATCGGAGACAATGCGGACCGTCCCGGTGACGAGTCTCTCGCCGGTGATTGCACGATTCCCCCCAGAAAAACAGGAGAAACCCCATGAGCATCCAGCGCATTGAACCGGGCAAGCGTTTGTCCGAAGCCGTCGTTGCCGGCAACCTCGTTTTCCTCGCCGGACAGGTGCCGAATGACACCAGCAAGGACATCACCGGTCAGACCGCCGACGTGCTGTCGGCCATTGATGCCCTGCTGGCCCAGGCCGGCAGCGACAAGTCGAAGCTGGTCGACGTGACCATCTTCCTCGCCGATATTGCCGACTACGACGGCATGAATGTCGCCTGGGACGCCTGGGTCGACAGCGCCAACCCGCCGGCCCGTGCCACGATCGAAGCCCGACTGGCCAATGCGGCCTGGAAGGTCGAAATCAAGGTTGTCGCCAGCCGCTGAGTCGCCACCGGAAGGATGTCGGATACGATCTGACACCCATTCCCATGGCGGTGGCCGGGGCGGGGCGGGTATCATGGCGGCCGCTACCGGCCGGTTCCGCGCCGGCCATCCACTTCCCTGACCGCCGATAACGCATGCTGACCTACACTCCGCCCCGCATGGACACCGCCCCGGCCACGAATGAAAAGCCGTGGATGCTGCTCCTGCTCTGCTTCGTCTGGCTCTGGCCCGGCATCTTTGGCCATGCGCCGTGGAAGCCGGACGAAGGCTATGTGGCAGGGGTGGTCCAGTCGATGCTGGAGGACGGGCACTGGCTGGTGCCGACCATCGTCAACGTACCGTATCTGGACTCGTCGCCGCTGTACTACTGGGTGGCGGCGGGTTTTGCCTGGCTGACATCGCCGATTCTGCCGCTGGCGGACGGCATGCGGCTGGCGACGCCGTTCTTCATGGTGTTCGCGCTGTGGTTCGTCGGTCTGGCCGGCCGCGACCTGCTCGGCCGTCGCTACGGCCGCTCGGTGGCCATGCTGCTGCTGGGCTCACTGGGTCTGATGACTTTCGGCCATGCGGCGTCGCCCGACATTGCCACCTTCTGCGGCTTTGCCCTGGTGCTGTGGTCGCTGTCACTGTCGCGCTCGCACGGCTGGCTGGCCGGGCTGCTGTTCGGCATCGCCACCGGCATGCTGGCGCTGTCGGCGAGCATGCTGGAACTGGGGCTGGCCTGGATCATCGCGCTGCTGCTGTTTGCCTTCAAGGCGTGGCGAACGCCGGAACACGTCAAGGCACTGGCGGTGGCGCTGACCGTGGGTCTGCCGCTGGCGCTGGCCTGGCCGCTGGCACTGACCGAGGTCGACCCGGCCCTGGCCAGCTACTGGTGGCGGCACCGGGCGCTGGGTACGTTCCAGGGCTTCGGGCGGACTGCGTTCCTGCATGACTTCGGCTATTACCTGCAGATTTTCCCCTGGTTCGCGATGCCGCTGTGGCCGCTGAGCCTGTGGACGCTGTGGCGCCGTCGTGCGGCCCTGTCGTCGCCGGCGCTGCAGCTGCCGATGCTGTTCTTCGTCGTGCTGGCCGTCATGATGACGCTGTCTCCGGTCCAGGCGCAGGAACTGGCACTGCCGTGGCTGGTGCCGCTGGCGGTGCTGGCGGCCGCCGAGCTGGACACGCTGAAGCGCGGCGCGGCAGCCTGCTTCAACTGGTTCGGCCTGATGACCTTCGGCCTGATCGCCGCCTTCATCTGGCTGGGCTGGGTTGCCCTGAACTTCGGCTGGCCGGCGCGGCTGGCCGAGCGGGCGGCGTTCTTTGCGCCGACCTACAAGGCCGAACTGAACCTGCCGATGCTGCTGGTCGCATGCGCGGCGACGCTGGTGTGGCTGTGGGCCGTGACGCGCCGCAATCTCGAAGGGCGCAAGGCGTCGACCAACTGGGCGGCCGGCGTGACCCTGATCTGGGCACTGGCGGCCAGCCTGTGGCTGCCCTGGATCGACATCCAGAAAAGCTATGCGCCACTGATCTCGCAGCTGCGACCGGCGGCGCCGACCGACAGTTGCATGGTGACCGATGCCGGCCTGTCGTTTATCGCCCTGGCGCGCTATCACGGCGGCCTGGTCCTGCATCCGGACAGCGGGGCGCATGCTGACTGCCGCTACAGCCTGGTGATGCGCTATCGCGACAGCGACCGGCCGGCCAACTGGGTCTGGACCGGCCAGCGTCCGGGCGATCGCAAGGAGTTCTACTACCTGATCCGGCGCTGACCGCCCGCGGGCCTCAGTCCGCCAGTTCCGGCCGGTCGACGAACTCCCGCAGCGCCTCCGGGTTGGCCAGTGCACCCAGATTCAGCACCGGCTCGCCATGGATGGTGTTCTTGACCGCCAGCTCGACAATCTTGCCCGACAGCGTGCGCGGGATGTCGTGGACCTGGGCGATGCGGGCCGGCACATGGCGCGGACTGGCGCCTGAGCGGATCTGCTGGCGGATGCGATCGCGCAGTGCGTCATCCAGCGTGATGCCATCACGCAGCCGCACAAACAGCACCACGCGCTCGTCGCCGTCCTGGCGCTGGCCGCAGGCCAGGCTTTCCAGCACCTCATCGATCTGCTCGACCTGACGGTAGATTTCCGCCGTGCCGATGCGCACCCCGCCCGGGTTGAGCACCGCGTCGGAACGGCCGTAGATGATCACGCCGTCGTGCGCGGTCAGTTCGGCGAAATCGCCATGGCACCAGATGCCGGGGAAGCGGGCGAAATAGGCCGCATGATATTTGCTGCCGTCCGGGTCGTTCCAGAAGCCGACCGGCATGCACGGGAACGGCTTGCGGCACACCAGCTCGCCTTTTTCCTCACGCACTGCCCGGCCCTGCTCGTCGGTGATCTCCACCGCCATTCCCAGCCCCCGGCACTGCAGTTCTCCACGCCAGACCGGCAGTGTCGGGCAGCCGAGCGCAAAGCACGACACGATGTCGGTGCCACCGGAAATCGATGCCAGCTGCAGATCGGCCTTGATGTCGCGATAGACATAATCGAAACCTTCGGCCACCAGCGGCGAGCCGGTCGACATCAGCACGCGCAGGGCATCCAGTTTGTGGCTGACGACTGGTTTCAGGCCGGTCTTGTGTGCCGCGTCGAGATACTTGGCCGAGGTGCCGAAATGGGTGCCCTGCTCGGCGGCGAACCAGTCCCACAGGGCGCTCCCCCGGCTGGCGAACGGCGAGCCGTCGTACAGCAGCAGGGTGGCGTCGCTGGCCAGCCCGGTCATCAGCCAGTTCCACATCATCCAGCCGCAGGTGGTGAAGTAGAACAGGCGGTCGCCCGGCCGCACATCGGTGTGCAGCTGGTGTTCTTTCAGGTGCTGGAGCAGGGTGCTGCCGGCCCCGTGCACAATGCACTTCGGCTTGCCGGTGGTCCCGCTGGAAAACATGATGAACAGCGGCCGGTCGAAGGCCCCGCGATCGAAGGCGATATCACCGGCAGCATACGGGGCAATCCAGTCGTCCCAGCGCTGCGTGCGGGCATCGGTCGGCATGCCGGCCGGCACATACGGCACCACCACTACCCGTCGCACATCCGGCAACTGCGCCGCGATATGGTCGACCCGGGCCGCGACATCGACCGCCTTGCCGTTATACAGATAGCCATCGGGCACCAGCCAGACCGTTGGCCCGATCTGGCCGAAACGGTCCAGCGCGCCATCGGTGCCGAAATCCGGCGAGCACGACGCCCAGATCGCGCCGAGGCTGGCGGTGGCCAGCATGGCGATCAGCGTCTCCGGCAGGTTCGGCAGCATGGCGCCGACCCGGTCGCCGGGACCGACGCCGTCGGCGGCCAGTGCCTGTGCGACCCGGCTGACCGCGTCGTAGAGCTCGCGGTGGCTCAGACGGCGGCTGACATGGCCTTCGCCGGAAAACACCACGGCTGGCCCGTCATCGCGCCGGCGCAGCAGGTTTTCCGCATAGTTCAGCTCGGCCTGCGGGAACCAGCGTGCGCCGGGCATGGCTTCGCCGTTTTCCAGCACGACCTCGCCCTTGCTGCCGATGACACCGGTGAAATCCCACAGCAGATCCCAGAAGTCGGCGCGCTGGTCGACGCTCCATTGCCAGAGCGCCGGGTAGTCGGCAAAAGTCCGGCCGCTGCGGGCCTCGGCTTCGCGGGTGAAGGCGGTCAGCCGGCTGGCGGCAATCCGCTCCGCCGACGGGGTCCAGATGGGCAGGGTATCGTTCATGCTGTGTCTCCTCTTGCGGTCTTCGCCGCATGGGTGTTGCCGATCGTCGTGTACGGCTGACCGACCCGCGTCAGGCGTCCGGGTGATACAGGGTGCGCAAGGCCTCCGCCGTCATTGGCGCCAGGCCCAGTGATTGCAGCCGTTCGGCAATGCCGCGCACCAGTGCGGCGTTGTCGGTGGCCGTGCTGCCGTCCGGCAGCAGCATATTGTTCTCGAAGCCGACCCGCACGTGGCCACCCAGCAGTGCCGCGGTCAGTGCGCAGCCGGCCTCGCGTGCGCCAAACGCACACATCGACCATGGCACCCCGGCCGTCAGTTCGCCACCACCATGCCATGCCGCCAGGAACGGCAGCAGGTCGGATGGTGCCGAACGTTGTCCCTGGCTGTAGCGGCCCAGCACGAACAGCACACCGTGTCCTGCCGGCGGAATCAGGCCGCGCCGGCGCAGGTCGAGATAGCGCAGCACGTCGCCGTCCGAATACAGAATGTACTGCGGGACGATGCGCTCGCGGGCCATCCAGCAGAAGAAGTCGGCGGCGTCGGTCTCGTGGCCGGCATCCGGCACGAGTTCGCGCAGCGCGACCGACACCGCTTCCGGGCGCAGCTCGCGCACCATGGCGATCTGTTCCGGCGGGGCGTAGATGCCGACCGCCTCGCTGGTCAGCTGCAGCACCAGTGCGTCACCGACACTGCGGCGCACGGCCTCGATGGCCGGGCGGTAGTCGGCGGCGGCCAGACTGTGGCGACCGTCGGCGCGGCGGACATGCAGGTGCAGCATGGCGGCGCCGGCGTCCAGGCAGTCGCGGGCGCAGGCGGCGAGCTCATCCGGCGTGACCGGCAGGGCCGGATGGTCGGCCCGGGTCTTGCGCGCGCCATTCGGGGCGACGGCAATGGCGACGGCGGGCAGGGCAGAGGTATCTGTCATCGGCTCAGCTTTCGGCGATGGCGGCATCGATGGCATCGCCAAGCAGGGCGACGATCAGCTCGATGTCTGCTTCGGTGCAGATGAAGGGCGGCGCCAGCAGCACATGGTCGCCACGCTGGCCGTCGACCGTGCCGCCCATCGGGTAGCACAGCAGGCCGCGCTGCATCGCCAGTTGCTTGATCCGGGCATGCAGCCGGCGCGACGGCGCGAACGGTTCCTTGCTGTGACGGTCGGCCACCAGCTCGACACCGACGAACAGGCCACGACCGCGGATATCGCCGACATGCGGGTGATCGGCGAAGCGGGCGCGCAGGCTGGCGCGCAACTGCTCGCCGCGGGCGCGGACATTGTCGAGCAGGTGATCGTCGGCGATGACCTGCTGCACTTCGAGCGCGGCGGCGCAGGCAATGGCATGGCCAATATAAGTGTGGCCATGCTGGAAGAAGCCGGAGCCCCCGACAATGGCGTCGTAGATCCGGCGGCTGGCCAGCATGGCGCCGATCGGCTGGTAGCCGGCGCCGAGGCCCTTGGCGATGCAGAGGATGTCGGGCGATACGCCGTCTTCCTCGCACGCATACAGGTAGCCGGTGCGGCCCATGCCGGACATGACTTCGTCGAGAATCAGCAGCACGCCGTACTTGTCGCACACGGCGCGGATTTTCTGCAGATAGCCACCGACCGGGGCCAGCGCCCCGGCGGTGGCGCCGACCACGGTCTCGGCCACGAAGGCGGCGACCTTGCCGGCACCGAGTTCGACAATGCGCGCTTCCAGTTCATCAGCAAGCCGTTGAGCATACTGCTCCGCGCTCTCGTCCTCGCGCTGGTCGCGGTACGGATAGCACGGTGACACATGGTGACCGGGTACCAGAATCGGCAGGAATGGTTCGCGCCGCCAGGCGTTGCCGCCGATGGCGAGGGCGCCAAGCGTATTGCCGTGGTAGCTCTGGCGCCGGGCGATAAAGTACTGGCGATCGGGCTCGCCGGTTTCGACAAAGTACTGGCGGGCGAGTTTCAGCGCCGCCTCGACGGCTTCCGAGCCGCCGGAAACGAAATAGGCCTGGTCCAGACCGGCCGGGGCGTGCTCGATCAGGCGGTCAGCCAGGGCCTCGGCCACTTCGGTGGTGAAGAACGAGGTGTGCGCATAGGCCAGCGTCTGTGCCTGCTGCTGGATCGCCTTGATGATGCGCGGGTGGCCGTGACCGAGGCAGGACACGGCGGCGCCACCGGACGCATCCAGATAGCGGCGACCGGTGCTGTCGATCAGATAGATGCCTTCGCCGCCGACGGCGGTCGGCAGCTGCTGGCGTGGATTGCGGTGAAAAATGTGGGACATGATGCGGCTCCGGGGTGGGGCGGTTTGCATTTGCTCCGGGCGCACGTTCCCCGTTGCGGCCGGAAAGGCCGCGACAGGAGGGCTGCGGGGAGCGAGCGGGGCCGGAAACTAGCGGCTGGGCGCGATTTCCAGGGTATGAGTCGGGGGCGCGGCGGCATTGCCGCCCTGGTGCACGTTCAGGACCACGCGATCGGATTCGAGCCGGAAGATCGCGCTGGCCAGTGTGTTCTCGTCGTCAGGGTCGGCCGGATCGTCGCGGAAGATCGGCAGGCCGTCCGCGGCGCGGTCGGTCAGGGCGGCGCAGATCTCTTCGCCACCCGCCTGGGCGGGGAACGCGGCGGTCAGGCTGTCGATGCGCACCTGGCGGTCGTGCGATGACTCGGTGATCACCTGCGGCTCGGCCTGCGCACCGGGATGGATGCGGTGGTTCGCATGGCCGTAGACGCCGGATACCGGCTGGACCGAGCAGGCGCGCGGCGTGGCCTCGACACTGAACATGCGCGCGTCGCCGCACTGACCCAGCGTATGGTGGAAGGCACCGGCGCGCGGCAGGCCGGACAACAGGTCGAGTGCCGCATCCAGTGTCGTGCAGTCCAGCACGGCGCGGCTCAGGAACTGGCGCGGCAGGCCGTCCAGCGTCTCGACCATGCGCAGATTGTTGATGGTCTGCACCAGGCCGGCGCGGTTGACCGCGAATGTGTGGCCGGGTACCGAGCCGGGGTAGCAGAAACTGACAAAGCCCGGGGCATCATCAAGATGCACGTCTGCGATAAAACAGTGACCCTGGACATACGGGTCACCGTCTTCGTTATGACCTATCCACTGCCGCCCGGGCCGGTTGATCGCTGCCGTGGTGCAGCCGTCCGGCGTGCGGCCGACCAGATCGCCACGGCAGTTCCACAGGAACAGGTCGTGCATCGGCATGGCAAGCCCTTCGGCCATGCCGGACAGCTCGTCCCAGACCAGCGGCAGATGCCGCTGTGCGGCCACGGCCAGCCGGTCGAGTCGCGGGTGATCGCGCCAGGCCTGCAGTGCATGCCAGGTCCGGCTCTGGTCGAGACAGTCGCGCATGACCGGGCGGGCGAGTTCGCCCAGCACGCGGCCGACATGGCGCGGCGTGCCGTCAATGCGGACCAGGGGCAGGGAAGGAGGTAGTGTCATTTTACGTGCTGGAGGAAGTCGCGCAGCCGGGTGCTTTGCGGGTTGTCGATCAGCGAGGCGGGCAGGCCGTCTTCGACGATATGGCCGCCTTCCATGAACAGCAGCCGGGTGCCGACGCGGCGCGCGAACTCGATCTCGTGCGTGACCACGACCATGGTCATGCCCTCGTCGGCCAGCGTCTGCATGACCTTCAGCACTTCCTGGCGCAACTCGGGGTCCAGCGCCGAGGTCGGCTCGTCGAACAGCATCAGCTTGGGCCGGATTGCCAGTGCGCGGGCGATGGCCACGCGCTGCTGCTGGCCACCGGACAGCTCGTGCGGATAGTGGCCGGCACGCGGGCTCAGACCGACCTTGTCCAGCAGTGCCTCGGCCTGCGCGCGCGCCTCGCTGCGCGACGTGCCGCGTACCCGGATCGGGCCGAACATCACGTTTTCCAGCGCGGTCATCTGCGGAAACAGATTGAACTGCTGGAACACCATGCCGGCTTCCAGCCGGATGCGGTGGATGTCGGACTGCGAACCGCGAACGCTGAGCCCGTCGACGATCAGATCGCCGCCATTGATGGTTTCCAGCACATTGATACAGCGCAGCATGGTCGACTTGCCGGAGCCGGACGGGCCGATCACGACGACTTTCTCGCCCTGTTCGATCGACAGGTCGATGTCCTGCAGCACGACATTGTCGCCAAAGCACTTGGTGACCTTGCGAAACTCGATCATGCTCATAGGATGTGCATCCTCTTTTCCGTGATGCGCAGGATCAGGCTCAGCACACCGGTCATTACCAGATAGAACACTGCCACGGCGGACCAGATTTCAACCGCGCGGAAGTTGCCGGCCATGATTTCCTGCCCCTGACGGGTCAGCTCGCCGACGCCGATGACGATGAACAGCGAGGTGTCCTTCAGGCTGACGATGCACTGGTTGCCCAGCGGCGGAATCATGCGGCGGAACGCCAGCGGGCCGATGATGAAGATCAGCACGCGGTAGAACGGCATGCCCATGGCCAGCCCGGCTTCCTTCAGCCCGCGCGGGATCGACAGGAAGGCGCCGCGCACGATCTCGGCAATATAGGCGCCGGAATTGATGATGATGGCGGTCACGGCGGCGGTCACGCCGTCAATGCGGATATCGGCCACCAGCGGCAGTGCGAAGTAGATGAACATCACCTGGACGACGATAGGCGTGCCACGAATCAGTTCAATGTAGATCTGCGCCAGGGCGTTGAGCCACAGCGGGCCATAAGCGCGTGCCAGACCGGCCAGCAGGCCGACGGTAAAGCCGCCGGCAAGGCCGATCAGGGCGATGATGACAGTCAGCTTGGCGCCGTCGAACAGGCTCGGCAGCGCTTCGATGACCACGGACCATTGAAAGTCCATAACGGGTCCCCTTGATGCTTGTGTGTTTCCTTCCCGATGCCGAGGGTGGCGTCGGACGGGACGTTCCGGTGGATACGGTCGTCCCCGGCCGCTGCACAAGGCGGCGACCACTGTCTGGCACGATGGCCGGGGACGACATTGTCCGGGCGGATCAGGCCGTCAGGCGGCTTGATTTCCCGGTGGCAGGACTCAGGCCTTCGGTGCGGTGCCGAACCACTTCTTGTAGATGGCGTCGTAACGGCCATCAGCCTTGATCTTCTTCAGTGCGGCATTGACCTTCGGCACCAGCGGGGACCCCTTCGGGAAACCGATGCCGTAGAAGTCGCCACCCTTGACCGACTGGCCGACGACCCGGACCGCGCCCTTGCCGGCCGTGTTCACGTAGTAGAGCACGTTCGGCGTGTCGTGCACGGCGGCGTCGACGCGGCCGGTGCGCAGTTCGAGATAGGCGTTGTCGATGTTCGGGAACAGGCGCAGTTCCTTCGACTTCACGTTCGCCTTCAGGTAGTCGGCGGTGGCGGTGCCGGTCTTGGCGGCGATGATCTTGCCGTCCAGATCCTTCACCGTATTGATGGTCTTGTTGTTCGCACTGACCATGGCCAGCAGACCGCTCTCGTAGTACGGATCGGAGAAGTCGATGACTTTCTTGCGGTCTTCGCGAATGGTGATGCCGGCCAGGGCCACATCGATGTTACGGGTCTGCAGGCCAGGCACGATGCCGTTGAAGTCCATCGGCTGCAGCTTGTACTTGACACCGATGTCCTTGGCGATCTCGTTCCACAGGTCGATGTCGAAACCGACATATTTGTCACCCTGTTTGAATTCGAACGGCACGAACGCGGTGTCGCAGGCGACGACCAGTTCCTTTTCCGCTGCCTTGACCGGCACGGCAGCGACGAGGGCAAGGGCGGCACCGATAGCAAGCAATTGTCTGCGTAACATTGATAAATCTCCAAAGGCTCCAGGATGGAGACGCGCCGGGGAATCCGGCGTGTCGCGACTCAGGCGGTGTGCCACCTGTTTTGTTATGGTTTGCGGTCCGTGGACGGACCTGTTGTGTCGAATCCGAAGGGTGATCGTATCAGTCGCCGGCCTCGTCGGCATGCTTGTGTTCGAGACGACCTCCTCTGGGCGGCGCCGCGCGAACAAAAGCGCGGGCCCGCTTGAGCTGGGCATCGCTGGTGGCCAGCCGGTTGAAAGCCTCGGCGCCGGCCAGCCGGTACCAGCGCAGCAGCAGCGCATCGAGCATGGCCATTGGCGCCGCGAACGAGTGGAAGAACGACGGAATCTCGACCGGTGCGACCAGCAGCACGTCGGCCAGCTCATGACCGGGTGCGAGCGGGCTGTCGGTCAGGTAGATGATGCGGGCGCCCCGCTCGTGGGCACAGTACAGCCCTTCGACCACCGGTCGCGTGTACGGATCGAAGGTCATGGCCAGCACCACGTCCTCCGGCCCGACATGGCGCAGGCCGTCGTTCAGCGTATCGCCGATGCCGTAGATGGGTACGATGCGGTCATCGAACAGCTGGGCGATATAACAGAAAGTATGAGCGAGGGCGACGCCGCTGCGCGCTGCAAACGGGTGAATTCGCCGGGCGCTGTGCAACAGGCGGGCTGCGGCATCGAGCTCGTCATCACCGCAGCGGGTGAACATCGATTGCAGATGGCCGAGCAGACTGCTGCCGATGCGTTCGCTGTCCGATGGCGTGCCGTTGCCGGGCGTGCCCAGCATGCCGACCCGCTGGCTGAAGCCGCCGGGCTGGCGCAACTGGTTCGCACAGACACGCCGCAGGGCGGCAAAGCTGTCGAAATCGAGTGCGCGGGCCAGTCTGGAGAACGTGGCGATGGGCAGGCCGAAACGGCTTGCCAGTTCGCGCAGCGGCAGCAGCGCGAAATCCTCGACGTTCGGCTCGATCAGGGTTGCCGCCCGGGCCAGTTGTGGGGACAGGCCCGGCACTTTCTGTGCGAGCAGGATACAGAGTTGATCGAAGTCGATGGGGGCTTCTGCCGGCATGGGATTTTCTGCGAAATTTTTTTCAAGAGTAAGTTGATGAAAAAAATGGATCAAGTGTTTTGTTATTTTATTGTCAATGTCATTCCCTGACATCATAGGCTTGTGAAGCCAATACTGCCTTAGCAACCTTGCTGACGGGTGAACGTCCCAGGCGTTCGCAGATAAAAACCGCCGTTTCGACCAGCGATACCAGATCGACGCCGGTGTCGACGCCCAGTCCGGCGAACAGGTGGACCAGATCCTCGGTAGCCACGTTGCCGCTGGCGCCGCGTGCATACGGGCAGCCGCCAAGGCCACCGACCGAAGCATCGAAAGTGGCCACGCCTTCGCGCCATGCCGCGTAGACGTTGGCCGCCGCCATGCCCCAGGTGTCGTGAAAATGGCCAGCCAGCCGCTCCATCGGCACCCGTGCCGCCACCGTGCCGATCAGTCGCCGCGTTGCTTCCGGCGTGCCGCGGCCGATGGTGTCGCCGAGCGAGATCTGTTCGCAGCCCATGTCGGACAGTCTGGCGGCGACATCGGCCACGGCTTCGGGGGCAACCTCGCCCTGATAAGGACAACCGAGTACACAGCTGACATAACCGCGAACGCGGACCCCGGCAGCGAGGGCGGCTTCGACCACCGGCTGGAAGCGCTCAAGGCTTTCCGCGATCGAACAATTGATGTTCCGGCGCGAGAACGCCTCGCTGGCGGCGGCAAACACCGCGATGTCGCGCACGCCGGCAGCGCGGGCGGCTTCGAATCCGTGCAGGTTCGGCGTCAGCACCGGATAGCGGACCGGACCGTCGAAATCCAGCGCGGCCAGCACCTCGGCGGTGTCTGCCATCTGCGGTACCCAGCGCGGCGACACGAAACTGCCGGCCTCGATGAGGGTCAGGCCAGTGGCCGCCAGGCGGCGGATCAGTTCGATCTTGTCGGCGGTACTGACCGGCGCGGCCTCGTTCTGCAAGCCGTCGCGCGGGCCGACCTCGACCAGGGTGACACGGGAAGGGGGCATCGGATTCTCCTTGGCTGGGCAGGGTGCGTCAGGCGGCGACGAAGTCGAGCAGGTCCGCGCCTTCGCCGACCTGTTCGCCGGCGGCAAAATAGAACTCGGACACGCTGCCGCTGCTCGGCGCGGTGATGGTGTGTTCCATCTTCATCGCTTCGAGAATCATCAGCGGCGCGCCTTTCTCGACCGGTCGGCCGGTTTTGGCCAGCACGGCGACCACGCGGCCGGGCATCGGAGCCCGCAAGTGGCTCTCGGTCTGCGTGTCATCGGCAATGACCGCCAGCGGATCGACCCGCCGCAGTGCCTGCCTGCCCTGTGGTCCGTACACGATGTACTGCTCGCCGTCGCGGATCAGCGTGACCGGCACCCGGTGGCCATCGATGTGCAGTACCCGCTGTTCGCCTTCTCCGGCCAGCATGCCGCAGTGGGGGATATCGTCCAGCGTCAGCCGGGCACCGTCATTGTCATGGCGGACATGCACCGCGTGCTCGCGGCCATCGGCGGTGACGAAGCGCAGCGTGCGCTGGCCGGGCTGGTTCAGGCGCCAGTCGGGCCGGACCTTCCAGGCGTCCTGACTGGAGCCGGGCTGGCATTCGGCCAGTGCGGCAGCCAGCAGCGCCACGTCGGCCGCGGGCGTGGTGGAAGGGAACAGGGCATCGTGATGGCGCTCGATCAGTCCGGTGTCCAGGTCGGCCCCGGCAAAGGCCGGGTGCGTGATCAGCCGGCGCAGGAAGTCGATATTGGTGGCGACACCGACCACCCGCCAGTCGGCCAGTGCCCGATCGAGCCGGGCCAGCGCGGCATCGCGGTCTTCCGCCCAGACGATCAGCTTGGCGATCATCGGGTCATAGAACGGGGTGATGCTGTCACCCTCGGCCACGCCGCTGTCGATGCGTACCCCGGTGCCGGCCTGCGGCGGACTCAGCCGCCGCAACTGGCCGGTGGCGGGCAGGAAGCCGCGTTCCGGGTCTTCCGCATACACCCGTGCCTCGATCGCATGGCCATGCAGCGTCAGCGCCGATTGTGCGCAGGGCAGCGGCTCGCCGGCCGCGACCCGCAACTGCCACTCGACCAGGTCCAGCCCGGTGATCATCTCGGTGACCGGATGTTCGACCTGCAACCGGGTGTTCATTTCCATGAAGTGGAAGCGGCCATCCGGTTCGACGATGAATTCGACGGTGCCGGCGCCGACATAGCCGACGGCGCGCGCCGCATTGCAGGCGGCTTCGCCCATTTCGCGACGGCGCTCGTCGCTCATGCCGGGTGCCGGCGCTTCTTCCAGTACTTTCTGGTGGCGGCGCTGTACCGAGCAGTCGCGCTCGAACAGGTGGACGCAGTGGCCGTGGCTGTCGGCGAATATCTGCATTTCGATATGGCGCGGGCGCTGCAGATAGCGCTCGATCAGGACGCGATCATCGCCGAAGCTGGCCGCCGCCTCGCGCCGGCACGAGGCCAGCGCGTCGTCGAATTCCGCCGACGTGCCGACAATGCGCATGCCCTTGCCGCCGCCGCCGGCCGAGGCCTTGATCAGCACCGGGTAGCCGATGTCGTCGGCGCGGGCGTGCAGGGTGGCGCTGTCCTGGGCGTCGCCATGGTAGCCGGGCACCAGCGGCACGCCGGCTGCTTCCATCAGGCGCTTGGCTGCCGACTTGCTGCCCATGGCCGCGATGGCCTCGACCGGCGGGCCGATAAAGACGACACCGGCCTCGGCGCAGGCGGCGGCAAAGCCGGCGTTTTCCGACAGGAAGCCATAGCCCGGATGAATGGCCTGTGCGCCGCTGCGACGGGCGATGTCGAGGATCAGGTCGCCACGCAGGTAGCTGTCTGCTGCCGGGGCCGGCCCGAGTCGCCAGGCTTCGTCGGCGTCGCGCACGAACTGCGCGTCGCGGTCGGCATCGGAGTGCACGGCCACGGTACGGATGCCGAGCCGCTTGCAGGTGCGGATGACGCGACACGCGATTTCGCCACGGTTGGCGATCAGGATCTTGCTGAACATGAAAATTCTCCAGAGCGCGTGCTTGCGCTTACAGGCGGAAGACGCCGAAGCGGGTGGTCTCGACCGGGGCGCTGAGCGAGGCCGACAGCGCCAGGGCCAGCACCTCGCGGGTCTGGGCCGGGTCGATGATGCCGTCGTCCCACAAGCGGGCGCTGGCATAGTACGGATGGCCCTGGCGCTCGTACTGCTCGCGCACCGGGGCTTTCAGCCGTTCATCGTCGTCGTCGCTCCAGTCCTCGCCTTTCTGCTCGCGCTTGACCGTGGCCAGCACGCCGGCCGCCTGTTCGCCGCCCATGACCGAAATGCGCGCGTTCGGCCACATCCACAGCAGGCGCGGGCCGAAGGCGCGACCGCACATGCCGTAGTTGCCGGCGCCGAACGAGCCGCCGATCAGTACCGTGAACTTGGGCACCCGGGCGCAGGCGACCGCCGTGACCAGCTTGGCGCCATCCTTGGCGATGCCGCCGTGCTCGTACTTCTTGCCGACCATGAAACCGGTGATGTTCTGCAGGAACAGCAGCGGAATGCCGCGCTGGCAGCACAGCTCGATAAAGTGGGCGCCCTTTTGTGCCGACTCGCTGAACAGGATGCCGTTGTTGGCGATGATGCCGATCGGCCAGCCGTCCAGCCGGGCGAAGCCGCAGACCAGCGTGCTGCCGTAGTTCTGCTTGAACGGATCGAATTCGCCGTCGTCGACCAGCCGGACGATGATTTCGCGCACATCGAACGGGGTCTTGCTGTCGGTCGGGATGACGCCGTACAGCTCGGCGGGATCGTGGCGCGGCGGGCGTGACGTGGCGCGGGCCAGCTCGCCCTGCTTGCGCCAGTTCAGGTTGGCGACGCAGCGACGGGCAATGGCCAGGGCATGGGCGTCATTCTGCGCCAGATGGTCGGCCACGCCGCTGATGCGGGTATGGACATCGGCGCCACCCAGTTCCTCTGCGCTGACCACCTCGCCGGTGGCCGCGCGCACCAGTGGCGGCCCGCCGAGAAAAATGGTGCCCTGGTGGGCGACGATGATCGACTCGTCGGCCATGGCCGGCACGTAAGCGCCGCCGGCGGTGCACGAGCCCATCACCACCGCAATCTGCGGGATGCCGGCGGCACTGAGCGTGGCCTGGTTGTAGAAAATGCGGCCGAAGTGGTCGCGGTCGGGAAACACCTCGTCCTGCAGCGGCAGGAAGGCGCCGCCGGAGTCGACCAGATAGAGGCACGGCAGGCGGTTCTCGCGGGCGATGTCCTGGGCCCGCAGGTGCTTCTTGACTGTCATCGGGTAGTAGGTGCCACCCTTGACCGTGGCGTCGTTGGCGACAATGACGCATTCGGTGCCGTGGATGACGCCGATGCCGGTAATCAGGCCGGCGCCCGGCGCGTCGTCACCGTACATGCCGAAGGCGGCCAGTTGCGACAGTTCGAGAAAGGCGCTGCCGGGATCGATCAGCAGGTCGATGCGTTCGCGCGGCAGCAGCTTGCCGCGCGCCACGTGCTTCTGCCGTGCGGCGTCGCCGCCGCCAAGCGCATTGACCGCCACGCGGGCACGCAGGTCGTCGACCAGCTCGCGCATGCGGCTGGCGTTGCGCAGGAAATCGGCGGCGCGCGGATTGAGCGAGGATTCGATGATCGGCATGGTCCGCTGTCCTTTACTGGCGCTGGTCGGCCATCAGTTCGCGACCGATCAGCCAGCGGCGGATTTCGCTGGTGCCGGCGCCGATTTCATACAGCTTGGCATCGCGCAGCAGGCGCCCGGTCGGGTAGTCATTGATATAGCCGTTGCCGCCGAGGCACTGGATGGCATCGAGCGCCATCTGCGTCGCCCGCTCGGCCGCATACAGGATGGCGCCGGCGGCATCCTTGCGTACCCGGCGGCCGGCATAGCCGGCATCGAGCGCGCGGCCGACGGCGTACACATAGCTGCGGCTGGCCGACAGCGTCACGTACATGTCGGCCAGTTTGCCCTGCATCAGCTGGAAGTCGCCGATGGCCTGGCCGAACTGGCGTCGCTCGGCCAGATACGGTTCCACCACGTCGAGGCAGGCCTGCATGATGCCGAGCGGCCCGGCGGCCAGCACCGCGCGTTCGTAGTCGAGCCCGCTCATCAGCACATTGACGCCGCCGCCAATCTCGCCCAGCACGTTCTCGACCGGCACTTCCACGTCATCGAAGAAAATCGGATAGGTATTCGAGCCGCGCATGCCGAGTTTGTCGAGCTTGTTGCCGGCACTGAAGCCCTTGAACCCCTTTTCGACCACGAAGGCGGTAATGCCGCGCGGGCCGGCGTCGGGGTCGGTGCGCGCATAGACCACCAGCACGTCGGCATCGCCGCCATTGGTGATCCACATCTTGCTGCCGTTGAGCACGAAGCGGTCGCCGCGGCGCTCTGCGCGCAGTTTCATGCCGACCACGTCACTGCCGGCGTTCGGTTCGCTCATCGCCAGTGCGCCGACATGCTCGCCACTGAGCAGACGGGGCAGAAAGAGGTGTTTCTGTTCGTCATTGCCGTTGCGGTGGATCTGGTTCACGCACAGATTCGAGTGGGCGCCATATGACAGCCCGACCGATGCGCTGGCGCGGCTGATTTCTTCCAGTGCCACCATGTGCGCCAGATAGCCGAGGCCGGCGCCGCCATGTTCTTCGTCGACGGTGACGCCGAGCAGGCCGAGATCGCCGAAACGGCGCCACAGTTCGGCCGGGAACAGATTGTCGCGGTCGATGTCGGCCGCACGCGGGGCAATCTCCTTGTCGGCAAAGGCGCGCACGCTGTCGCGCAGCAGGTCGAGGTCTTGTCCGAGCAGGTCGGGCAGTCGGTTCAGGCTCATCGGGGTCTCCTTGGGGGGGGCGGCTTCGTGGTGTGCAGAATATGAATTACGCTTACGTTAACGTCAAGTGCGTGGCGCTATCGAAATCCTATTGCAATTCGCCATGCTTGTGGCTTGACTTTAGTTTACGTTAACGTAATGGTTAATTCAGCCGGGCGGCCATCGATATACTGACCAGACAGGCGGAAAGCCGCGGTCAGGGACGCCCGTTTCACTCACCGATGGAGGAGACGCCATCCGATGCCGCACCCCAGTTATGTCCATGGCGCCAGCGCCATTCCGCTGATCGGCTTGCCGATCGGCCGCTATTTTGCCGACGCCTGCCGCCGCTACGCCGACCGGCCGGCCCTGATCGTGCCCTATCAGCACGTGCGCTGGACGTATGCCGAGCTGGCCGAACAGGTCGACCGGCTGGCCTGCTCGCTGATCCGGCTCGGGCTGCAGCCGGGCGAGCGGGTCGGCATCTGGTCGCAGAACAACAGCGAGTGGGTGCTGGCGCAGTTCGCCACCGCGCGTGCCGGGCTGGTGCTGGTCAATATCAACCCGGCCTATCGCCGTGCCGAGCTGGAGTACGCGCTGAACAAGGTCGGCTGCGCGGCGCTGATCGTGTCGCCGGGCTTCAAGAGCAGCGACTATCTGGACATGCTGTACGACCTGGCGCCGGAGTGGAAGAACGGCACCCCGGGGCGGCTGTCGTCGGCGCGGCTGCCGAGCGTGCGGCTGGTGATCCGGCTCGGCGACAGCACCAGCCGCGGCATGCTGAATTTCTCCGCGCTGCTGACCGGGCCGGCAGATGGCGAGCGCGAGGCTCTGGAGACGCTGAACGAGCGGATCCAGTTCGACGACCCGGTCAATATCCAGTTCACATCCGGCACCACCGGCAGCCCGAAAGGGGCGACGCTGTCGCATCACAATATCCTCAACAACGGGTTTTTCGTCGCCGAGGCCATGCGACTGACGGCGGATGACCGGCTGTGCATCCCGGTGCCGCTGTACCACTGCTTCGGCATGGTGCTTGGCAATCTGGCCTGCCTGACCCATGGCGCGGCGATGGTGTATCCGTCCGAAGGATTCGATCCGCTGGCCGTGCTGGAAACGGTCGAGCGCGAACGCTGCACGGCGCTGCATGGCGTGCCGACCATGTTTATCGGCATCCTCGATCATCCCGAATTCGACGAGTACGACCTGGCCAGCCTGCGTACCGGCATCATGGCCGGCAGTCCGTGCCCGACCGAAGTCATGCGGCGGGTGGTCGACGACATGCACATGCGCGAGGTCACCATTGTCTACGGCATGACCGAAACCAGCCCGGGCAGCTTCCAGAGCCAGACCGATACCCCGGAGGCGCGACGCGTGTCCACGGTCGGACTGGTGCATCCGCATGTCGAAGTGAAGATCGTCGATGGTGACGGCGGCATCGTGCCGCGCGGCGAAACCGGCGAGCTGCTGACGCGCGGCTATTCGGTCATGCTCGGCTACTGGGGCGACGAGGCGAAGACGCGCGAGGCGATCGATGTCGCCGGCTGGATGCATACCGGTGACCTGGCAGTGATCGACGACGAGGGCTACTGCACCATCGTCGGCCGGGTCAAGGACATGGTGATCCGGGGCGGCGAGAACATCTATCCGCGCGAGATCGAGGAGTTTCTCTACCGCCATCCGGCGGTGCAGGATGTGCAGGTGATCGGCGTGCCGGATGCGCGGCTGGGCGAGGAGCTGTGCGCCTGGATCAAGCTGCGGCCGGCGCAGACGATCAGCGAGGACGATATCCGCGACTTCTGCCGCGGCCAGATCGCCCACTACAAGATCCCGCGCTATATCGAATTCGTCGACAGCTTTCCGATGACCATCACCGGCAAGATCCAGAAATACATGATGCGCGACGCGATGAAGGAAAAGCTCGGCCTCGACGGCTGAGTCGCGCGCCAGACGCCGGCGCCGCCGGTCCGGTCAGCCATCGATCGGCAGCGCCAGCGTTTCCTTCACTTCTTCCATTACCACATAGCTGCGCGATTCGTTCGCACACGGCAGCTTCAGCAGGATGTCGCCGAGCAGGGAACGGTACAGCGACATGTCGGGAATCCGCGCCTTGATCAGATAGTCGAAGTCGCCCGAGACCAGGTGGCAGTCGAGTACATGCGGCAGCGTGACCACCTCGCGCCGGAACGCCTCGAAAATCTCTCCCGATTTGGTCGACAGCCGGATCTCGACGAACACCAGCAGCGGCAGGCCGAGCGCCTTCGGATTGACCCGCGCCGCGTAGCCCTCGATGACCCCTTCCTTCTCCAGTCTGCGCACCCGTTCGGTACAGGGCGTGGTGGTCAGACCGACCCGTTCGGCCAGCTCGGTCATGGCGATGCGACCATCGCGCTGCAGCACGTCAAGAATGCGCCGGTCCATGCGATCAAGCTCTTTGACGCCCTGATAGCGAGTTCTCATGATAAGTCCTGAAAATTTCCAATTGAGCCTGCAACTACTATAGCCAATTCGCGTAGAACGGTGAAAATACCTGCAAGGTGGCCAATATACTATAGGAAATCACTGCCGATTCCGGCAGGGTTATACAAGAACATATTCTGCACAAGCATAGAGGGCAGCAAGATGAAAGTCGTCGTTCTCGGCGGGGGCGTTATCGGGATTTCCACCGCGTATTATCTGGCACGCAGCGGCTGTGACGTGACCGTGGTCGAACGCGAGTCCGGCCCGGCGCTGGAAACCAGCTTCGGCAACGCAGGACAGATCTCCCCGGGATATTCGGCCCCGTGGGCGGCGCCCGGCATCCCGCTGAAAGCGGCCAAGTGGCTGTTCCAGCAGCATGCGCCGCTGGCCATCCGCCCGGACGGCACGCTGGCCCAGCTCAAGTGGATGAAGCAGATGCTGGTCAACTGCACCTCGGCGCGCTATGCGGTCAACAAGGCGCGCATGATGCGGCTGGCCGAATATAGCCGTGATTGTATCAAGGCGCTGCGGGAAGACACCGGTATTCACTACGAAGGTCGCCAGCTCGGCACGCTGCAGGTGTTCCGCACCCAGCAGCAGGTCGATGCGATGCAGAAGGATATTGCCGTGCTGGAAGAGTGCGGCGTGCCGTACAAGGTCTATGACCGCGACGGCATTGCCGCCGTCGAACCGGCGCTGGCACGGGTCAAGGACAAGCTGGTCGCCGCGCTGCAACTGCCGAACGACGAAACCGGTGACTGCAATCTGTTCACCATCGAGCTGGCCCGTCTGGCGGCCGAGCTCGGTGTCAACTTCCGCTGGAACACCCCGGTCGACAGCCTGCTGACCGACGGCAAGCGCATCCGCGGCGTGAAATCGGGCAGCGAGGTGATCGAGGGCGACCATTACGTCGTCGCCTTCGGCAGCTATTCGACTGCGTTCCTGAAGCCGCTGGGCATCGACATCCCGGTCTATCCGCTGAAAGGCTATTCGCTGACCGTTCCGATCACCAACCCGGACATGGCACCGATCTCGACCGTGATGGACGAAACCTACAAGATCGCCATCACCCGCTTCGACAACCGCATCCGCGTCGGCGGCATGGCCGAAATCGCCGGCTTCGACCTGAGCCTGAACCCGAAACGCCGCGCCACGCTGGAAATGTGTGTCGGCGACCTGTTTGCCGAGGGCGGCGACATTCCGGCCGCCACGTTCTGGACCGGCCTGCGGCCGATGACGCCGGACGGCACGCCGATCATCGGCGCGACCCGTTTCGCCAACCTGTCGCTGAACACCGGCCACGGTACGCTCGGCTGGACCATGAGCGCCGGCTCGGGCAAATTGCTCGCCGACCAGATTACCGGCCGCACGCCGGATATCTCGGCCGACGGGCTGTCGGTCGCCCGCTACGGCGCCCGCACTGTCGCGCCGGCGCGGTCCGGCGTCATGGCAAACCCGCACCCCGCTGTCTGATTGCGGCGGCGTCCGTTGCCGGCGACGGCAGCGGCGCCGATACCAGATGATCGGCCATCGCCTTGATGGCCGTTATCTGTGCGCCGCCCTTCCACGCGTAGTCCGCACCGCTATAGCCCCACCAGTCCCAGCAGCCGGACGGATTGACCATCGGCGTCGGGTCCACTTGCGGGTACAGAATCAGCAGATTGTTGCTGTCGGCCCAGCGGTTGTAGCCGGTGCGGGTGTAGAACAGATCCCCGATCGTCTTTGACGACTGCTTGCAGCCATGCAGCGCAATATGCACGCGGCAGGGTTCGCCCCGTTCGCAGGCACGCGGCACGTAGACATGGCCTTCGCTGGCCATCCGCGCCCGCCAGCTGGTGAACGGCTTCTGGTCGAAGGCGACCAGACGGCCGGCCGGGATGTCGGCCGATGGCGGTTTCAGCTCGGGATCGATCTGGGTGAGGATGGCGCCTGCCTGGTCATAGCCGTTGTCGTCCACCGCGCAGTGACTGATATAGGGCGTCTTGTTGGCATCGCACGCATTGCCGAAGGCGGGCGTGATCAGCGCATGGCCGGCCGGCAGCGTGCCCACATAGCGGCGCTGTGCGTCCGGCATGCCGGCCAGGCGCAGGAAGGCATCACCGGCTTCCACCGCCGCCGGCTGCACCACGCTGTCACTCGTGCCGCTGAACAGGTAGGCGCGGCGTTTGGCCAGATGGGACAGTGCATCGATCTGCCCCATCAGCTCGAAGGTTTCCGCCGAGGCGAGCAGCGCCGCCGGTGCCGGCGTCAGCCCGTTCATGCAACTGAGCGCGGTCGGCAGATTGCCCACCGCGCAATAGTACGGACCGCCGGCGACCACGCCGGCGCCCTTGACCGAAGCCGAGTTGGCGACCAGGTACTGGAAAGCCATGAAGGCGCCGGACGACAGTCCGGATACCGAAGACTGCGCCGCATCGCCATTGAAGGCCGGCAGCGGCTGAGCGGCAAAGGCGACGGGGGTCAGGGTGACAAGCAGGGTGGTCAGCAGCAGGTGGCGATGTCGTGACATGCACTTTTCTCCGTAAGATTTCAGGCTACCCCTTACAGATAGCCTGAAACCCGCCTGCACTCAAGGACAATGGCATTGTGCGACGCAAAATACGGCTCAGGACCGGGTTAGCTTGCGGAACACGCCCATCAGTTCCTCGATCGCCGCATCGCCTTCGCCGCCTTCGATCGCGCGCGACACACAGCCCTTGGCGTGGCTTTCCAGCAGCTGCATCGCCAGCCCGTCCAGCGCCGACTTGACCGAGGCGATCTGCGTCAGCACATCGACACAGTAGCGGTCGTCGTCGATCATGCCGCTGATCCCGCGCACCTGGCCCTCGATGCGGTTCAGGCGGTGGATCAGCTTCTGCTTGTCAGCGCGGACGACCGTCTTGTCCGTGACCGGGTGGCACCCTTCATGCGACGTCAAAGCCGGCATCCTCGATGGCGCTGCGCAGCGTATCGGCGTTCTGTGCCGCCGGGTCGAATTCGACCGTGGCGCGGCCGATGGCGACGTCGGTGTGCTTGACGCCGGGCAGGGCTTCCAGCACCCGGGTGACGCTCTTGACGCATCCCTGGCACGTCATGCCGGAAATCGTGAGTTCGATGGTGTTCATGGTCTGCTCCTTGGTTGGGCAAGTGGGGTTAAAGGACAGGGTGGCAATCAGCGTGGCTGACGGGTCCAGCGCCGAAGCAGCAGGGAATTGCTGACCACCGACACCGAACTGGCGGCCATGGCCGCGCCGGCAATGACCGGACTCAGCAGGCCGATGGCGGCCAGCGGAATGCCCAGGACGTTGTAGATAAAGGCGAAGAACAGGTTCTGGCGGATTTTCTTCATGGTTTTCCGCGACAGGTCGATCGCATCGGCTACCGACGACAGATCGCTCTGCATCAGCGTGATCTCGGCCGTCTCGATGGCGACATCGCTGCCGGCGCCCATGGCAAAGCCGACATCCGCGCAGGCCAGGGCCGGGGCATCGTTGACGCCATCGCCGGCCATGGCAACCACGCGACCTTCGCGGCGCAGTCCCTCGACGATGCGTGCCTTGTCGGCCGGCAGCACCTGCGCCTCGAAGCGTTCGATGCCGGCCTGCGCGGCAATGGCACGGGCGGTGGCGGCGTTGTCGCCGGTCAGCATGATCACGTCGACGCCCATCTGCCGCAAGCGGCGGACAGCGGCGGGCGATGTCTCGCGCAGGGCGTCGGCCATGCCGATCAGCCCGGCGGGCCGGCCGTCGACCTCAAGCACCACCACCGTGCGACCGGCAGCAGCCAGCCGGGTGGCCTGTTCGCACAGCGCCTCGTCGGCGCCGATCCAGTCCGGGGTGCCGAGGCGCAGCGCCTGACCGCCACGCAGGCGGGCGGCGACACCATGTCCGGCCTCGACCCTGAAATCGTCCACTGCCGCCAGCGCCAGGCCATCGGCCGCGGCGGCATCGAGCACCGCACGCGCCAGCGGGTGTTCGGACCCCTGTTCCACGCTGGCGGCGAGCTGCAGCACGCTGGCGCGGTCATGGCCGGCAAGGGCCTCGACATCGGTGACGACCGGCTGACCGCGGGTCAGCGTGCCGGTCTTGTCCACGACCAGTGTATTGATGTGTTCGGCGCGTTCCAGCGCCGACGCATTGCGGAACAGCAGACCGGCTGTCGCGCCGCGGCCGATGCCGACCATGATGGCAGTCGGCGTGGCCAGGCCCAGTGCGCACGGGCAGGCAATGACCAGCACCGCGACCGCATGCATCAGGCTGGTGACACCGTCGCCGGTCAGCAGCAGCGTGACGACGAAGGTCAGCACCGCGATCGCCATCACCACCGGCACGAACACCCCGGAAATGCGGTCGGCCAGTTGCTGGATCGGCGCTTTCGAGCCTTGCGCCTCGCTGACCAGGCGAACGATCTCGGCCAGCCGGGTCCGCTCGCCGACACTGCCGGCACGGACCTTCAGCATGCCCTCGACGGTGCGGGTGCCGGCATAGACCGGGCTGCCGACCGCCTTGTTGACCGGCATGCTCTCGCCGGACAGCATGCTTTCATCCACAGCCGCCGTGCCGTCGCTGACTTCGCCATCGACCGGCAGTGCTTCGCCGTAGCGGACCACCACGATGTCGCCGGGCTGCAGGCTGGCGATCGGCACCTCGGTCAACTGGCCATCACGCTCGACCCGTGCGGTTTTGGGCTGCATGCCGAGCAGGGTCTCGATGGCGGCCGACGTGCGGCCCTTGGCACGTGCCTCCAGCAGCTTGCCGAGAATGACCAGAGTGATGACCGAGGCGCTGGCCTCGAAATACACATGCTGGTGTTCAAGCCCCAGCACGGTAATGACGGCGCTCATTGCGTAGGCAACGGTGGTGCCGGACGCAATCAGTACGTCCATATTGGCGCCACCGCCACGCAGGGCATGCCAGGCGCCGCGATAGAAGCGCCAGCCGGCCCAGAACTGCACCGGTGTCGCCAGCAGCAGCTGCAGCCAGCGCGGCAGCAGGCCTTCGTGACTGCCACCGAACATGGACACCATTTCCAGCCACAGCGGCAGCGTAAACAGCGCGGCGATGGCGAACTGGCGCAACTCCTGCCGGTAGGCGAGCTGTTTCTCCGCCTTGCGTGCGGCGCGGTCATCGCCGGCTAGCGGTCTGGCTTCATAACCGGCCCGGGTGACGGCGGCGACCAGTGCGTTCACGTCGGCGGTGCCGGGCAGCATGTCGACGCGAGCGGTTTCGGTGGCGAAGTTCACGCTGGCGCTGACGCCGGGCAGGCGGTTCAGCACCGTCTCGATGCGCTGGGCGCAGGCAGCGCAGGTCATGCCGGACAAGGCCAGCTCCACGCGCTCGGGCACGATGTCGAAGCCGGTTTTGCGTATGGTGTCGACCACGGTAGCCAGCGGCACGCTGTCGTCACGGGTGACCACGGCGCTTTCGGTGGCGAAGTTGACCTGTGCGCTGACACCGTCGAGCGCATTCAGCCGCTTCTCGATGCGGATGGCGCAGGCAGCGCAGCTCATGCCGCTGATGGGAAAGACTGTCGAAGTGCTCATTGCATAGCCCTGTGGGGTATGTGTATGAGTGGACTATATACCCTGGCACCCTATATGAACAAGCTGTGTTCCGAACCGGGCCCGCCCGCCCCGGTGGCCTGCTGCAAATAAAACGGGGGACTGCCGTCTCCGGCAGTCCCCCGTTCAGCGGGGATGTTTGCTGGTACCCCTGCAGTTCAGCCGCTCTTTCAGTCGAAAATCTCTTCCCAGAACGACTTGCGACGTTTGCCATACTGCTTGTCGCCATGCTTGTCATAACCGTGTTGCGGGTAGCCTTGCTGTTGTGGGTAGCCCTGCTGCGGTTGGGCATGGTGTGACGGTTGTGGTGGCGGCGGTGCCATTTGCGGCGCGCTGGCGGCGGACAGTTGCTGCTGCGAGCGCTCGATGATCTTGTCGAGCTCGCCGCGATCGAGCCATACGCCACGACACTGCGGGCAATAGTCGATCTCCACGCCCTGGCGATCGCTCATGACCAGGGTGGCATCCGGGCAGACGGGACATTTCATGATGG
The DNA here is from genome assembly GCF_000620105.1 of Microvirgula aerodenitrificans DSM 15089. Lineage (NCBI taxonomy): Bacteria > Pseudomonadati > Pseudomonadota > Betaproteobacteria > Neisseriales > Aquaspirillaceae > Microvirgula > Microvirgula aerodenitrificans. Next base: position 66,458 of record NZ_JHVK01000003.1, read on the forward strand.
CATTCCTTGTGTGAAAACAGGGGGACGCTGCCGGGGCTCAGCGGTGGCGGAGCAGCCGCAGGCCGTTGCCGACCACCAGCAGGCTGGCGCCGACATCGGCGAACACGGCCATCCACATGGTGCCCATGCCGGACAGCGTCAATACCAGGAATATCGCCTTGATACCTAAAGCCACGCTTATGTTCTGCACCAGAATGTTGTGAGTGGCGCGCGACAGGCGGACAAAAGCCGGCAATTTGCGCAGGTCATCGTTCATCAGCGCCACGTCGGCGGTCTCGATGGCGGTGTCGCTGCCGGCCGCGCCCATGGCGAAGCCGATGTCGGCGCGGGCCAGCGCCGGCGCATCGTTGATGCCGTCACCGACCATGCCGACCGATGCATCCCGGGCCAGCAGCGACTCGATGGCGGCCAGCTTGTCGGCGGGCAACTGGTTGCCGCGTGCCTCGTCGATGCCGACCTGGCCGGCAATGGCGGTCACGGTATGCTGGTTGTCGCCGGACAGCATCAGCGTGCGCACACCCAGCGCATGCAACTGGGCAATCGCCTCGCGGCTTTCCGGCCGCAGCGTGTCGGCGACCGCGAACAGGCCGAGCACTTCGTGTTCGCTGGCCAGCAGCACCGTGCTCTTGCCGGCGGTCTCGAAGGCCTGCAACTGTGCCTCGATGGCCGGTGAGCACACGCCGCGTTCCTCGATCAGCCGGTGATTGCCCAGCCAGTATGTCTGTCCGTCGATGGTGCCGTGCACGCCGCGGCCGGGCAGGGCGGTAAACCCGTCTACCGGGGCGGCCAGTTCGCTGCGGCCATCGGCAATTGCCTGCGAAACCGGGTGGTCCGACCGGGTGGCCAGCGAGACGGCCAGCCGCTCGGCATGGGCCGGCGGGGTATTCCCCTGCGGGGCGAAGTCGGTACGCACCGGCCGGCCGGCCGTCAGCGTGCCGGTCTTGTCCAGCGCGATCCAGCCCAGGCGGCGACCCTGTTCCAGATAGGTCCCGCCCTTGATCAGGATGCCGCGTCGCGCGGCCAGCGCCAGCCCGCTGACAATGGTCACCGGGGTGGAAATGACCAGGGCGCACGGGCAGGCGATGACCAGCAGCACCAGCGCGCGATAACTCCATTCCAGCCAGGCGCCGCCGGACAGCAGCGGCGGCAGCAGGGCCACCAGGATGGCGAACACCAGTACCGCCGGCGTATAGATGGCCGCGAAGCGGTCGACAAAGCGCTGGGTTGGCGCCCGTGCCCCCTGGGCTTCCTCGATGGCATGGATGATGCGCGCCAGCGTGCTGTTGCCGCCGGTCGCCGTCACCCGGTACACCAGTTCGCCCGAGGTGTTGACCGTGCCGGCAAACAGCGTGTCGCCGATGCCTTTTTCCACCGGCAGGCTTTCGCCGGTGATGGCGGCCTGGTCGACGGCGGACTGGCCGCTTTCCACCTCGCCATCCAGTGCGACGCGCTCGCCGGGGCGAACCCGGACCCGGGCGCCGACCGGCACCTGCGCGGCGTCACACTCGGCCCAGCCGTCGGCGGTTTCGACGCTGGCGGTCGGCGGCGACAGCGCCAGCAGGCCACTGACCGCATTGCGGGCCCGGTCCAGCGAGCGCGCCTCGATCCACTCGGCCAGTGTGAACAGCACCATGACCATGGCGGCTTCCGGCCACTGGCCGATCAGCATGGCGCCGGTCACGGCGATGCTCATCAGGGCATTGATATTCAGAGTCAGATGGCGGATGGCGATCCAGCCCTTGCGATAGGTGCCGAGCCCGGCCAGCAGGATGGCCGCCACCGCCAGGGCGGCGATCAGCCAGTCGGGGCCGCCCCGGCTGAATTCGACCGCCTCGGCGGCGGCGGCAAATACGCCGGCCAGCGCCAGCGGCAGACCGCGCCGGACCGGGCCGGGCGCAGCCTGCGGGGCGGCATCGAGCGGTTCCGGCGTCAGGCCGAGCCCGCGCACCAGTGCCAGCAGGTCGTCCAGCGCCTGCGGCTGGTGAGCCAGGGTCAGCACGCGCTGCATCAGGTTGAAGCGCAGCCAGCCGACGGCCGGATGCGCGCCGAGCGCCTTGCGGATCAGGGCTTCCTCGGTCGGACAGTCCATTTCGCCGATACGGACTGCGGTGATCACCATGCCCGGGGGAACCGGCTCGTCCGCCACGGTGATGACGGCCGGGGCATCGCTGCCGCAACTGCCGCAGCAGGCCGTCGGCGCCGGGGCGTGATCGTGTGCAGGGCCGTGCTCGTGTCCATGATCGTGTCCGTGGTGACGATCATGGTCATGATCGTGGTGATGATCCTGCCCGTCGTGCCGATGTGAGGTGTGTTGTGCCATGACGAAGTCCGGTGTGACCGCTAAGATGATCCTATTCCACACCGTGAAGTGGCTACAGGGTCAAGCCCGGTATTGCACTTCGTTCTCATCCCGGAGCGTTCATCATGAGAATCGGCGAACTTGCCCGCCAGGCCGGCTGCCCGGTCGAAACCGTGCGCTATTACGAACGCGAGGGGCTGCTGCCGCTGGCAAACCGCAGCGAAGGCAACAATTACCGCGTCTACGACCACACCCACCTGGAGCGGCTGTTGTTTATCCGCCGCTGCCGGGCGCTGGACATGACCCAGGACGAGATTCGCGTACTGCTGGCGGCGCTGGACAGCCCGGAGGCCGATTGCGAGACGGTCAACCGGTTGCTGGATGCGCATCTGGCGCATGTCGAAGCGCGGATTGCCGAGCTCGACCGTCTGCGCGGACAGCTCGAATCGCTGCGCCAGGCATGCCGGACCGCCAGTGCCGCGCGCGACTGCGGGATCCTGCAGCAACTCAATCGTGCCGGCGAGACACCGGCCTCACCGGCTGCCGATGGCGACCACAGCCATATTCCGGGTGTGCATCATCGCTAGCCGGCAGGCAGGTTGACCGCATATCCTGCCGGTAGGCGGGTGAAAAACGGTGAATCTTTGTACCGGATGCCGTTAATGACACACATCGTGCTGCATGAAGTGATTCATGATTATTTTTGACCTCGATTTCAGCATGATCATCCAGCAATGACGGGTTTTGAGCCGGGTTTTCCGGCTTGCAGCAAGGCGACTGCAACGAAATAGCCTTTTTTGCGTACCGGAGGCAATTAAGTCCGGAGAAGGGCGCAAACCGTGTACGGGTTTTGCAATAAAATTGCCCGCGATTTAATGTGCATATGCCATTGCGCGTATTTCCCCAACGGGGCACACCGTCACACACCCTGTGAGGGGCGTCCCTTGTGAACCCATTACCCGGAAACGATCATGATCCCTGTGTCCCGTCGTATTGCCCTGAGTTGTCTGGCCGCCGGCGTGCTGGCCGCGTTTACGCTTCCCGCCATGGCGGCTGAACAGAAATCCGTCGCGGTGACGTCCATCGTCGACCACCCGGCGCTGGATGCCGCCCGCAAGGGGGTCGAGGACGAACTGAAAGCCGCCGGCTTCGAACCGAACAAGCAGATCAAGTACCAGTACCAGAGCGCCCAGGGCAACACGGCGACCGCGGCGCAGATCGCGCGCAAATTCATCGGCGACAAGGCCGACGTGATCGTCGCCATTGCCACGCCGAGCGCACAGGCCGCCGCTGCCGCGACCAAGACCATCCCGGTGGTGTTCACTGCCGTGACCGATCCGGTCGCAGCCAAGCTGGTGCCGGGCTGGAAGCCCAGCGGCACCAACGTGACCGGCGTGTCCGACATGCTGCCGCTGGAACCGCAGATCGACCTGATCCTGAAGGTCAAGCCGGGCGCGAAGCGCGTCGGCATGGTCTATAGCCCGGGCGAAGTGAACTCGGTCATCGTGGCCAAGGAACTGAAGGCCGCCCTGGCCAAGCGCGGCATGACGCTGGTCGAGGCCGCTGCGGCCCGCACCGTCGACGTCGCACCGGCGGCCAAGAGCCTGATCGGCAAGGTCGACGTGATCTACACCTCGACCGACAACAATGTGGTGTCGACCTATGAGTCGCTGGTGCGCGTCGCCAGCGATGCCAAGATCCCGCTGATCGCCGCCGACACCGATTCGGTCAAGCGTGGTGCCGTCGCGGCGCTGGGCATGAACTACTACGACATGGGTCGCCAGACCGGCAAGATCGTCGTTCGTCTGCTGAAGGGCGAGAAGGCTGGCAGCATTGCGCCGGAGAAGGGCAGCAAGACCGCGCTGATGGTCAATCCGGCCGCGGCGCAGAAGCAGGGGGCGACGCTGTCGCCGGCCCTGCTGAAGGAAGCCAAGGACGTGGTGAAGTAAGACCGGCCGGGCGGAAGCCGGCCTGGCCGCCTTCCGCCCCCGTCGCAGCTTCCGTAGTGCCCGGCCCGCAGCGGTCCGGCTTTGTTGTTTGATTCGAGGTTTGCATGTCGTTCATTTCCGTCATGGGTGCGCTGGAAATCGGCCTGATTTTTGCGCTGGTCGCACTTGGCGTGTTGATTTCCTTCCGTATCCTGAATTTCCCCGACCTGACCGCCGACGGCAGCTTTCCGCTCGGCGGCGCCGTGGCGGCGACCCTGATCGCCGGCGGGCATGACCCGTGGCTGGCGACCGGCCTGGGCACCCTGGCCGGCGCCGGCGCCGGCTTTGTCACCGGCTGGCTCAATGTGCGGCTGAATATCCTGCAGCTGCTGGCCAGCATCCTGGTGATGATCGCGCTGTACTCGATCAACCTGCGCATCATGGGGGCGCCGAACGTGCCGCTGATCGGCGAACCGACCGTGTTCGCCCCGTTCGTGACCGAAGGCAGCGAAAGCGCCTACTGGATTCAGCCGCTGGTGCTGGCCTGCGTGGTGGTCATTGCCAAGCTGGCGCTGGATGCGTTCTTTGCGTCGCAGGCCGGTCTGGCCATGCGTGCCACCGGCGCCAACCCGCGCATGGCCCGCTCGCAGGGCATTTCGACCGACCGCGCCACGCTGCTCGGCATGGCCATCTCCAACGCGCTGATCGCGCTGGCCGGGGCACTGTATGTGCAGACCCAGGGCGGTTCGGACATCTCGATGGGCATCGGCACCATCGTCGTCGGTCTGGCGGCGGTCATCATCGGCGAGACGCTGATTCCGAGCCGCTCGCTGTGGGTGGTGACGCTGGCGGCCGTGATCGGCGCCATCCTGTACCGGCTGTTTATCGCCGTGGCGCTGACGGCCGACTTCATCGGTCTGCAGGCACAGGACCTGAACCTGATTACTGCCGTGCTGGTCGGCTTTGCCCTGGTGCTGCCGACGCTGAAATCGCGGGTACGGAAATCCCTCGGAGGGCGCGGAAAATGATGCAGGCCACTGGACTGACCAAAACTTTCAATCCCGGCACGCCGATCGAAAACCGGGCGCTGCGCGGGCTGGACCTGTCGATCCCGGCCGGCCAGTTCGTCACTGTCATCGGCAGCAACGGTGCCGGCAAGTCGACCTTCCTGAATGCCATCAGCGGCGACCTGATCGTCGATGAGGGCACGCTGTCCATCGACGACAGGGACGTGACCCGGCTGAATGCCTGGCAGCGTGCCGGACTGGTTGCCCGCGTGTTCCAGGACCCGATGGCCGGTACCTGCGAAGGGCTCAGCATCGAGGAAAACCTGTCGCTGGCCTGGCAGCGCGGCGAACGCCGCGGTCTGGGCCGCGCGGTGACGCCGGCGCTGCGCGAGATTTTCCGCGACAAGCTGTCCATTCTGAAGCTCGGGCTGGAAAACCGTCTGACCGACCGCATGGGCCTGCTGTCCGGCGGCCAGCGCCAGGCGGTCAGCCTGTTGATGGCGTCGCTGAAGCCGTCGCGCATCCTGCTGCTCGACGAGCACACCGCGGCGCTCGATCCGAAGACCGCCGCCTTCGTGCTGGAACTGACCGACCAGATCGTGAAGTCGAACCAGCTGACCACACTGATGGTCACCCACTCGATGCGCCAGGCACTCGACCACGGCGACCGGACGGTGATGCTGCATCAGGGTCGGGTGGTGCTGGACGTCAGTGGCGAGCAGCGGGCAAAGATGGACGTGCCCGATCTGCTGGCGCTGTTCGAGCGTACGCGCGGCGAAGTGCTGGCCGACGATGCGCTATTGCTTGGCTAAGCCATGTTTAGCCACGACAATGCCCGGTACGCGCCGGGCATTGTTCATTCATGCCAATGGTGTTGCGGCTTGCCGTAGATCAGAAGTCTTGAGCTATGACTTGAGGCATTGTCTGACGAACGGCAGAATGAATGAAAATTACATGAGGCGACGGTGTGAGCATCCATTTTGAGCTTGGTGGCGAGCAGAAGGCGAAGAGCAGTCAGATTCTGGTCCGTTACGAGCCGGTCGAGGATCCACCGTCGGTACCGCCGGACCGGAACCGCGTGCTGGACGGGCTGCTGGCCAAGGGCTGGAAGGATGCGGCACTGGACGATGTGGCGCTGAAAGCCTTCGTCAATCGCTGCCAGACCGAAAAGGGCGTGATCGCCGCCGCGATCGGCGAGGTGAAGGACGGCGTCTGCGAAGTCAGCGTCGCCGAAGACTCGATGAGTGCCTGGCTGACCATCGTGCCGCCGGCCGGTGGCAAACCGGTCACGCCGGAAGAAGTGCGCGATGCCATTCGCGCCCGGCGCATCGTACATGGTGTGCAGATGGATACGCTGCGCGCAGCCCTGGTGGCCGGCAGTTGTGACCGCAAGGTGATCGCCCGCGGCGAGCCGCCGACCTCCGGCCAGCCGACCCGTTTTACCAGTGTGCTGGAAGCACCGGCGACGCCGGGCGATGACGACGAATCCACTTCGGTCGACTACCGCAGCATGGGCGTGCTGGTACTGGTCGGCGTCGGTACCCCGCTGATGCGGCGCAAGCCGGCGCGGCAGGGCCTGCCGGGCAAGGACGTGCTGGGCATGCCGGTGCCGGCCAGCCCGGTCATGGACCTGCCTTTCGCCAGCAGCCTGGTCGGCGTGGCGCCGGACCCGGCCGATCCCGACCTGCTGGTGGCGACCGTGGCCGGCTCGCCGTCGTTCCTGGACAAGGGGGTCAATGTCACCCAGGTGGTCGATGTGGCCGAGGTCGGCCTGACTTCCGGCAATATCGATTTTGACGGCACGCTGAATGTGAAGGGCGATATCCGTGCCGGCATGACCGTTCACGTCGGTGGCGACATTGTCGTCACCGGCACCATCGAGGCGGCCGAAGTGGTCGCCGGCGGCAATGTGTCGGTCAAGGGCGGCATCATCGGCAAATCCGGCGGAGCCGACACCGCCGTCATCCGTTGCGAAGGCAGCGTGGTCGCGCGCTTTATCGAGAGCGCGCGGATCGACGCTGGCGGCTGCGTGCGTGCCGAACGCGGCATCCGCCAGGCCGAGGTGAATGCCGGCGACAGCGTGCTGGTCGAATCGGGCGGCATCAGCGGTGGCAAGACCTGTGCATTGCAGCGCATTCAGGCCGCCGTCCTTGGACAGCCGTCCGGTCTGCCGACCGTGCTGCAGGCCGGTTTCCATCCCGGCGTGCAGGCCGCGCACCAGGAAGCCGAGCAGGCGCGCAAGCACAAGCTGGATGAGCTGGGCAAACTGCTGCAGGTGCTGATCTTCATGGAGCAGCACCGCGACAAGTCCACCCCGGAGATGCTGGAGAAAATCCAGCGCAGTATCGGGCAGATGAAGGGCGAACTGGCCGAGATCGGCTTCAGGCTGGCCGACCTCGAACAGCGGATGACGCTGTCGGGCGGCGCCACGGTGGTGGCGGGCAAGCGCTTTCACGTCGGCGTCGAAATCCGCATCGGCCATCGGCGGCTGGTGATCGACGAGGACCGTATCGGCGGCAAGGCGTGGCTGAAGGGCTCGCAGGTCGAGATCGACTGAGTCGTCCGGAATCTGCGGTCTCGGCAGGCAGATCGTGTCGGGCAGACCGTCGAAGTGGCGGTCGCACGATGGTTGGAACGATGCTGTGCGCTTGATCCGGAAACCTGTTCTCCAGCACATTGCCGATGGCACATGGATGCCTTGAGACTTGGCCGGATACGCCGCTCAATCCGCGACGTAAATCATCCACGACACGCCGAAGCGGTCCTCGACCATGCCGAAACACGGTGAGAAAAAGGTCCTGGCCAGCGGCATCTGCACCTTGCCGCCATCGCCCAGTGCCGTGAACAGCCGCCCGGCTTCGGCCGGGTCGGCCGGCGTCAGCGACAGTGAGAAGCCCTGGAAGCTGGCCTGCCCCTGACAGTTGCCATCCGAGGCCATCAGCGTGGTGTCGCCGATGCGCAGGCTGGCATGCATGATCTTGTCTTCCGAGCCGGGAGGCATCATGCCGGGTGGAGGTGGCTCTGGGCTTTCCTTCATCCGCATCAGCTGGGTGAGCTCGGCACCCAGCGCGCCCTGATAGAACGCGAGGGCTTCTTCGCAGCGGCCATTGAAAAACAGATAGGGCTGGATATGCATCATGATGTCTCCTGGTCTGAACGACGCCGGAGCCGGGCGGCTCCGCTTCCCGTTCTAGCCGATGACATGGCCCGTTGACGGGGCAGGCGACGAGCTGCACAGCCAGTGCACGATGCCGGTGCAACATTTCATTACCATTCATGCCTTAATGCACTGTGGCGGGGACGTGCATTCCATCGCATCATTGTTATGATGCTGGACTATTATGGGCGGCGCCTGTGGTGTGGCCACAGAAGACTCGCCCCTGTCGCTGGCCGGCGACACCATTTCCGGGAGGCTGCATGACCATCGTAAACAAACTCAGGATTTTCGCCGTCGTGACCTGCGGCATGCTCGGCATCGTGCTGCTGACGGTTTTTCTTGAGCTGGGCAAGGCGAAGGACGAACTGGAAACGGCAGGACGGCGTGACCTGTATACCCGCGAGCTGGTGGAGATCAAGGCCAGCGCCCTGTCGACCATCATGCTCGATCCGTCATTGCCGGAAACCGCAGCGGTCATGACGGATGCGGAAAAGACCATCGTCGACCGGCAGGGCAGGATCCTGGCGGCGATCAAGCGTCCGCAGGTGCGTGCCGAGTTGCAGAAGATCCTCGATGCCTGGCAGAAATACGACCAAGACAGCCAGGCGCTGATCCAGCTTGCCAAAACGGACGCGGCAGCGGCCAATGCCCGCCTCGTGCCGCTGTACAACGCGCAGTTCAAACCGCTCGGCGAAGCACTGAACGCATTTATCGCTGCACGTTCCGACGAAGCCAGGAAAGGCAGCGCGTCGGCCATGGCCGCGTTCGATCGCGCTTACATGATCACGGTCGCCCTGCTGGCGCTGGCGGCGGTGGTCATCGTCGGCTTCGTGCTGGTGCTGTCGTGGTCGCTGCAGCGCAATCTGCGGCACATGCTCGACAAGCTGAAGCCGCTGAAGGAAGGCCATTTGCATGAACGGCTGCCGATCGCATCCCGCGATGAACTCGCGCAGATTGCCACCGGCGTGAACGAGTTTGTCGGTGAAGTGCAGCAGATCGTGCGCCAGGTTCACGACGGCGCTGACGAACTGACCGCGGCCAGCAGCCAGCTGGCGTCGACGGCGCAGCAGGTGGCGCTGAGTTCCAGCTCGCAGGCGGACTCGGCATCGTCTGTCGCGGCGGCGGTCGAACAGCTGACGGTCAGTGTGGCCTCGATCGCCGATACCAGTGACGAGGTGCGGGTACTGACCAGTACCAGTCTCGACAACGCGGACAAGAGCGGGCAGAGCATTCTGCTGCTGCAGGGCGAGATCGATCATGTCAAGGCTTCGGTCGAATCCATCGCCAGCGAGATCGAGTCGTTCATCGGCAATACCAATGCAATCAGCAACATGACGCAGCAGGTGCGCGAAATTGCCGACCAGACCAATCTGCTGGCGCTGAATGCGGCGATCGAAGCTGCGCGTGCCGGCGAGCAGGGACGGGGGTTCGCGGTGGTGGCGGACGAAGTGCGCAAACTGGCCGAGCGTTCCGCGCTGTCGGCTGGCGAAATTGCCTCGGTAACGCAGGTGCTGAACAGCCAGTCCGAGCAGGTGGTGAAAAGCATTTCCGTGGGGCTGGGCGCACTGGAAACCAGCCGGCAGTGCGTGCAGACCGTGACCGCATCGCTGGAACAGGCCAGCAGCTCGGTGCGCCAGGTCGGGGTCGGGGTCAGTCAGGTAGCGAGTTCGGTGCAGGAGCAGAAGGTCGCCAGCGCCGATATCGCCCGCTACGTGGAAAGCATTGCCCAGATGGCCGAGGAGAACAGCGCCGCCAGCCAGGAAAGCTCGACGGCGTCGGCGCGGCTGGAAACCCTGTCCGGCACGCTGAAAGGTGCCATCCGCCGCTTTACGGTGTAAGCCACGGGCCGCCGGAAGCCGGGTCGGGCTTCCGGCGGCCTGCCGTCAGTTGCGGATCGACGTGCCTTCCCACAGCAGCATCAGCGGGCTGATGCGGAAGTTCTGCACTTCCTTGCGGGTCGGCTTGTAGACGATCGAGTGCGCGATCGGGCTGAACGGCAGTTCCTTCATGAACACGGCCTGGGCCTTCGAGTACAGCTGGGTCCGCACCTTCGGGTCACTGTTCAGTTTGGCGTCGGTCACCAGCTTGTCGAACTGCGGATTGCACCACTGGGCGTAGTTGCTGCCGCCGATCGAATCGCAGGCCAGCAATGCGCCGAGCCAGTTGTCCGGATCGCCGTTGTCGCCCGACCAGCCATACAGCACTGCATCATGCTCGCCACGCTTGGCGCGCTTGTTGTACTCGCCCCACTCATAGCTGACGATATGGCTCCTGACACCGACCCGGGCCCAGTCGGCCTGGATCATCTCGGCCATGCGCTTGGCGTTCGGGTTGTACGGGCGCTGGACCGGCATCGCCCACAGCGCAATGTCCAGACCGGCCGGCACACCGGCCTTCTTCAGCAAGGCGGCCGCCTGTTTCGGGTCATGCCCCTGGCCCTTCAGTCTGGCATCGTAGCCCCACTGCGTCGGCGGCATCGGGTGATCGGCCAGGATGCCGGTTTCGCCATACAGTCCCTTGAGGATGGCCTGCTTGTCGATGGCCATGTCCAGCGCGCGGCGCACGTCGGTGCGGTCCAGCCATTTCTTTTTGGTATTGAACGCCAGATAGCCGATATTCAGCCCCGGCAGCGATTGCATGCGGATGTGCGGATCGCGCTTCAGCGTCTCGATGTCGGCCGGTTTCAGGTAGGCGGTGACATGACATTCGCCGGACTTGAGCTTCTGTGCGCGCACGGCCGAATCCGGCGTGATCGCATAGACCAGATTGTCGATCTTCACGTCCTTGCCGCGCCAGTAGGCCGGGTTTTTCGTGAAGCGGATGCTGGCATCCTTCTGGTAGCTGCGAAACTGGAACGGACCGGTACCGACCGGTTTCTGGTTGATGTCCTGCGGCGTGCCGCGTTTCAGCAGCTGGCCGGCGTACTCGGCCGACAGGATGCCGGCGAAATCGGTCGCGGTATCCTGCAGGAAGGCGGCGTTCGGCTGTTTCAGCACGAAGCGGACGGTATGGTCGTCGACCTTTTCCACCCGGTCGAGCATCTTGTCCAGGCCCAGGTCGGCGTAATACGGGAATTCGGTCGGGTAGGCCTTGCGGAACGGCTGGTTCGCGTCGGCGTAGCGCGTCCAGGTAAACACGACGTCGTCGGCATTGAAATCGCGCGTCGGCTTGAAATACGGCGTGGTGTGGAACTTGACGCCACGACGCAGGTGGAAGGTGTACACCTTGCCGTCGGGTGACACGGTCCAGCTTTCCGCCAGACCGGGGCGAATGCGGGTCGAACCCGATTCGAATTCGATCAGCCGGTTGTACACGGTACCGGACAGCGCCTGAAAGGTGATGCCGGACGTGTACTGGCCGGGATCGAAGCCTTCCGGACTGCCCTCGGAGCAGTAGATCAGCGTGCTGCCCATGGCCGGTGCGGCCGCGAGCAGGGACAGGGTCAATAAGCAGCGGGACAGGGTAGGGGCTGGCATGGCGGCATATCGTCAGGTCATGAAACGGGCTGACAGTGTATGCCCTGGCGCACCAATTGGGGGAGGGTCCCTTACCCTTTATGCCGAGATTGATCGCCGGCTTGCACGCCGTGCATGAAGCGGGGGGATCAGTAGCCGGGGGCAGCCGCTTCCTGCCGGTGCTGGGCGCTGATGGCTTTCTTCAGGCTCTTGTACAGATCCGGGTGAGTGCTGCGCAGGTAGTCGACCACTTCCAGGTCGTTGCGGCGGACCCGGGACAGATCGATCTGCTCGATATGGACCAGACGCAGCAGCTCGCGCACCGGCTTCGGCATTTCCCGTCCGGATTCGTAGCGCGAGCCACCGGACTGGGTCACGCCGACCCGGCCCCAGAATGTTTGCTGGTTCAGGCCAAGGCGGCGGCGGATTTCCCGCGGATTGTTGATCTTGGTGAAGTTGGGCATCGGCGGCTTTCGCAACGGGGTAGTGACGACACGGAAATCATACATCCGTATTTGTATGTATTCGCGAAATCGCCACACCTACTTGTAAATGGATGTTACCGCTGGCGGGATGTGCCGGATTCGGGCGTGTCGAGCGGCGAGATCTGCCGGGCCGCCCGCGCCGCCTGCACGGCACCATGCAGATGCTTGTACAGGTCCGGGTGCGCCTGCTGCAGATACTCGACGATGGCGAAGTCGTCATTGCGGATGCGCGACAGGTCGAGGCCTTCGACATGAACCAGACGCACCAGCTCGCGGACCGCCTTCGGCATGTCCCGACCGGACTCGTAGCGCGATCCACCGGACTGGGTCACGCCGACGCTGCCCCAGAATGCTTCCTGGTTGAGGCCGAGCTGGTGGCGGAGAAGACGCGGATTGGGGATCTTGTCGAACAGTTGCATCATGGGTCCTTTCGTGCGGCGCACTGCGCGCTGGATACGGTACGGATTCTGCCTGCACGGATGATGCGAAACGGTTAAGCAAAAGAGTTTTCTGTAAACAAGTGTTACCTGACGCCAGCATGAAAAAAGGCACCCGAAGGTGCCATCAGAGAGAACCGGTCCGCCATCGTCGCGACGGCGGTGAAACCCGTCAGTCGGCCGGACAGCGGCACTGTCGCCGCGGTCCGGACCGGCTTGCCGCCTCAGAAGGCGAAGTCTTCCGCGTCGAGGGCCATCAGCGGCTTGGCGCCAGCCTTCAGCGTGACGATCAGCGACTGGGTTTCCGGGAACAGCTTGCTGAAGTAGAAGCGCGCGGTGCTGATCTTGGCGTTGTAGAACGCGGCTTCGGCCGAGCCTTCCGCCTTGCCGGCGGCAACCCTGGCCATCCAGGCCCAGAAGTAGCCGTAGGTCAGGTGACCGATCAGGCGCAGGTAGTCGGTGGCGGCGGCGCCGGCCTCGTCCTTGTTCATCATCGCGGCCATGCCGATGTTCATGGTGATCTCGGCGATCTGCTTGTTCAGCGCCGACAGCGGTTCGACGAATTCCTTCAGCTGCGCATCGCCGGCGTTGGCTTCGCAGAACTTGTGCACCATCTTGGTGAACTTGCGCAGCTTCTGGCCCTGATCCATCAGCACCTTGCGGCCGAGCAGGTCGATGGCCTGGATGCCGTTGGTGCCTTCATAGATCTGCGAGATGCGGCAGTCGCGCACCAGCTGTTCCATGCCCCATTCGCGGATGAAACCGTGGCCGCCGAGCACCTGCATGCCCATATTGGTGGCGGTGTAGCCGTTGTCGGTCATGAACGCCTTGGCGACCGGGGTCAGCAGCGCGACCAGGTCGGCGGCGTCCTGGCGGGCGGCGTCGTCGGTCGACTTTTCCTCGATGTCCAGTTGCAGCGCCAGGAAGGCGGTCAGTGCACGGCCGGCCTCGGTGTACGCCTTCTGCGTCAGCAGCATGCGGCGGACGTCCGGGTGGACGATGATCGGGTCGGCCGGCTTTTCCGGAGCGACCGGGCCGTTCAGCGAACGCATCTGCAGGCGTTCCCTGGCATAGGCCAGCGCGCCCTGGAATGCGGCCTCGCCGAGGCCCAGGCCCTGCATGCCGCAGCCGAGGCGGGCTGCGTTCATCATGGTGAACATGCAGGCTAGGCCCTTGTTCTTCTCGCCGATCAGGTAGCCGCGCGCGCCATCCAGATTGATGACGGCCGTGGCATTGGCCTTGATGCCCATCTTGTGTTCGAGCGAGCCGCAGAACACGGTATTGCGTTCGCCAAGCGAACCGTCTGCGTTGATCAGGAACTTCGGCACGATGAACAGCGAGATGCCCTTCACGTCCTTCGGCGAATCCGGCAGGCGGGCCAGCACCAAGTGAATGATGTTGTCGCTCATGTCATGTTCGCCGGCCGAGATAAAGATCTTGGTGCCGGTGATGCTGACGCTGCCGTCATCGTTCGGCTCGGCACGGGTCTTCAGCAGGCCGAGGTCGGTGCCGCAATGCGGCTCGGTCAGACACATGGTGCCGGTCCAGTCGCCGGCAACGATATGCGGCAGATAGGTGGCCTTCTGTTCGTCGGTGCCGTGGGCGTGGATGGCCGAGTACGCGCCATGCGACAGGCCCGGGTACATCGACCAGGCGACGTTGGCCGAGCACTGCATTTCCATGATCGGAAAGCCCAGCACCTTCGGCATGCCCTGACCGCCGTATTCCGGATCGCAATCCAGACCGGTGAAGCCCAGTTCGCAGAACTGCTGGTAGGCTTCCTTGAAGCCGGCCGGCGTCTTCACGCTGTGGGTGGCGGCGTCGAACAGGCAGCCTTCCTCGTCGGCGGCGCGGTTGATCGGCGACAGCTCGTTTTCGCAGAACTTGGCTCCCGCTTCCAGATACGAGGCAAACACGTCGGCGGTGGCTTCTTCATAGCCCGGCAGGGTCGGGATGATGTTCTGCACCTCGATCAGCTCGTTCAGCACGAAGTCGAAATCTCGCAGCGGCGCTTTGTAGGCAGGCATGTCGTTTCTCCGGATACGGTGGATGTTGACGCGATCACGTGGTCGACGTCTTTACGTTGAGCGGGAGGGTAGAATCGTCCGGTGGGTGGGGCACCGGTTCTCTCTTCGGTTCTTTGCTTCTCTGATTCTGACCTTGCCGGGCGGCCAAGTGTGCGCCGGCGCCGGCGGAACTGCAGTCTCCTCAAGACCATGGACATAGATTAAACGAGCGTTTGAAATGGCGCAAGCTGATTTCAAACAGGTGTTTGGACATCGGGCGCATGATGTCCGGCCCCCTTCAGCCTAAGGATTCGCATGGCGCGCAAATGGTTCAAGAAATATCTGCCCGGTCCGGAAGAGATTGCCGCCAATCGCTGGCTGTCGTGGCTGGGACCGGCATTGCGCCGGCCCGATCTGTGGCATCTGCACCGGCGCAGCGTGGCGCGCGCGGTGGCAGTCGGCCTGTTCTGCGGACTGATGCCGGGCCCGACACAAATGCTGTCGGCCGGCCTGCTGGCACTGTGGTTGCGCTGTAACCTGCCGGTGGCGCTGGCCACCACGCTGTATACCAATCCGTTCACCATCGTGCCGCTGTATCTGCTGGCATACGAATACGGCAAGCTGCTGACCGGCGCGCGCGGTGGCGAGGTGGTGCCGGCGCCCGAACTCGGGCCGGACGGGATCTGGGCATGGATGGAGGCGCTGGGCCGCTGGGCCCTGTCGCTGGGGCCGTCACTGGCGGTCGGACTGGTTGCGCTGGCGCTGACGCTGGCCGTGCTCGGGTATCTGTTGACCGACTGGGGCTGGCGGTGGTACGTGGTACAGGCATGGAAGAAACGGATACGGGAACGTGGATCTGACTGAACGGAAGCTTGAATCGTCGCTGGCCTATCGGGGTCATTTCTTCAATGTGATGAAGGACACCGTGCGCCTGCCGGACGGGGCCACCTCGCAGCGCGAGTACGTGACCCACCCCGGCGCGGTCGCCGTGTTTGCCGTACTGCCCGATGGCCGTCTGGTGTTCGAGCGCCAGTACCGCTATCCGGTCGGTCGGGCGCTGCTGGAAATCCCGGCCGGCAAGATCGATCCGGACGAGTCGCCGCTGGCCACCGCCCGCCGCGAGCTGAAGGAAGAAACCGGCTATACCGCCAGCGACTGGTGGCAATTGCCAGTTGCCTATCCGTGCATCGGCTATTCGAATGAACGCATCGTCTATTTCGTCGCCGAGGGCCTGAGCCTGGGGGCGCGGGAGCTGGACCAGGGCGAATTTCTCGACGTGCTGCCACTGGCCCTGGAAGAAGTCCGGCGCCTGGCGGCCAGTGGCGAGCTGTGCGACAGCAAGACCCTGACCGGCCTGTACTGGTTCGAGCAGTTCCTCGACGGGACGCTGGCGCGTGAACGTGCCGTTTGATCGCCGGCGCGACCGGCGGCTGGGGCGGCGCCTGCCAGTCTCGCTGCCGGCGCGGATGGAGACGCTGGACGGCGACATCGACGCGCTGTGCATCGATCTCGGTTCCGACGGGCTGGCCCTGCGCAGCGATTATGTGCCGCGGGCCGGCGAGCATATCGTCATCGCCATCCAGGCGCCGGACGTCGGCGGCCAGCCCAGTGCACCGCTGCGGGTCAAGGCCGAGGTCCGGCGCTGCAATTCGGTCGGCGGCGGGCTGTACGAGATCGGTTTCCGCATCGTTGAACGGCATGGCTGACGCCCGGCACCATGCAGGATGATTCCGATTTTCCGTCGCGGCCGTGCCGGATGCGTGAAAAGCGAATTTGCCGGGCGCCACGCTGTGCTATATCCCAAGTGAGAACTATCGCGACGTTCCACACTCCAATCACAAAAGGATGCCGACCGGTACCGGAATGAACGGCCTGCCCGTCAGGGTGGGTTCCGGTGCCGAAACGCCCATAAGCACAGGAGCCAGGCCATGAACACCGACATCTTCGAACGTTTCGCCTCTCGCTACGACCGCACCCGGGAAGAGGAGTTTTCCCTCAGCGAGTACCTGGATCTGTGCAAGCAGGACGCGGGTGCCTACGCGTCTGCGGCCGAGCGCATGCTGCTGGCGATCGGTGAACCGGAACTGACCGATACCCGCTCGGACTCGCGGCTGTCGCGCATCTTCATGAACAAGGTGATCCGGGTCTACCCGGCGTTCCGTGACTTCTACGGGGCCGAGGAGGCGATCGAGCAGGTCGTCGCCTATTTCCGCCATGCCGCGCAGGGGCTGGAGGAAAAGAAGCAGATTCTCTATCTGCTGGGGCCGGTCGGCGGCGGCAAGAGTTCGATCGCCGAGAAGCTCAAGGAGCTGATGGAACGGGTGCCGTTCTATGCGATCAAGGGCAGCCCGGTCAACGAGTCGCCGCTGGGCCTGTTCAACATCGACGAGGACGGGCCGATCCTCGAGGAACAGTACGGCATTCCGCGCCGCTACCTGCGCAATATCCCCAGCCCGTGGGCGGTCAAGCGCCTGCACGAGTTCAACGGCGACATCAACCAGTTCCGCGTCGTGCGCCGCTATCCGTCGGTGCTGCGCCAGATCGGCATCTCCAAGACCGAGCCGGGCGATGAAAACAACCAGGACATCAGCTCGCTGGTCGGCAAGGTCGACATCCGCAAGCTGGAGAAGTATGCGCAGGACGATCCGGATGCGTACAGCTACTCCGGCGGCCTGTGCCTGTCCAACCAGGGACTGCTCGAATTTGTCGAAATGTTCAAGGCACCGATCAAGGTGCTGCACCCGCTGCTGACCGCGACCCAGGAAGGCAACTTCAAGGGCACCGAGGGCTTTGGCGCGATTCCGTTCGAGGGCATCATCCTGGCCCACTCGAACGAGTCGGAGTGGAAGCAGTTCAAGAACAACAAGAACAACGAAGCCTTCCTCGACCGCATCTATATCGTCAAGGTGCCGTATTGCCTGCGCGTGTCCGACGAGGTGAAGATCTACGAGAAGCTGGTGCGCAACTCGTCGCTGGGCCATGCACCCTGCGCCCCCGGCACGCTGAAGATGATGGCGCAGTTCGCCGTGCTGTCCCGGCTCAAGGAACCGGAGAATTCCAGCATCTATTCGAAGATGCAGGTCTATGACGGCGAGAACCTGAAGGATACCGATCCGAAGGCCAAATCGATCCAGGAATACCGCGATTTTGCCGGCGTCGACGAGGGCATGTCCGGGCTGTCGACCCGCTTTGCGTACAAGATCCTGTCCAAGGTGTTCAACTTCGATCACAGCGAGGTCGCAGCCAATCCGGTCCACCTGCTGTATGTGCTGGAGCAGCAGATCGAGCGCGAGCAGTTTTCGCAGGAGATCGAGCAGCACTACATGACGTTCATCAAGGAGTATCTGGCGCCGAAGTACGTCGAATTCATCGGCAAGGAAATCCAGACCGCCTATCTTGAAAGCTATTCGGAGTACGGGCAGAACATCTTCGATCGTTACGTGACCTTCGCCGACTTCTGGATCCAGGACCAGGAGTACCGCGACCAGGATACCGGCGAGTCGTTCGACCGCAATGCGCTGAACAACGAACTGGAAAAGATCGAAAAGCCGGCCGGGATCTCGAACCCGAAGGACTTCCGCAACGAGATCGTCAACTTCGTGCTGCGCGCGAAGGCGAACAATGCCGGCAAGAACCCGCACTGGACCAGTTACGAGAAGCTCAGGACGGTGATCGAGAAGAAGATGTTCTCCAATACCGAGGAACTGCTGCCGGTCATCAGCTTCAATGCGAAGGCCAGTGCGGATGATGCCCAGAAGCACGAAGACTTCGTCAACCGGATGGTGACCAAGGGCTATACGCCGAAGCAGGTGCGTCTGCTGTGCGAATGGTATCTGCGCGTGCGCAAGTCGTCTTGACGCGCGGGCGGCGGCAATTGCCGCCCCGGACTGCTCATGGAGGGGTACCGACGGTGGCCGTGGCGTCGGTACATGCCCGACTGATAGCGGGATTTGTGGGCGCGCAGTCCGCCTGATCCGCCCCGACGCCCTCCGGCCTCGCCACCGCGAGGGAACCCCGCTGCGCTCGCCCGCTCATCGTGGCGAGGCAGGGAGACGGTCCGGGGGCTCGCAGGCACCGCGCGCGTACAGGTGCAGGACCGGCGGCGACAACGCCGGCCAGCCACAGGAGAGAGAACATGTCGCACCTCATCGACCGGCGCCTGAACGGCAAGAACAAGTCCGCGGTCAACCGCGAACGGTTTCTGCGCCGTTTCAAGAGCCAGATCAAGGAGTCGGTGTCGCGCGCCATCAAGGGGCGCTCGATCACCGATATCGAAAACGGCGAGCAGGTCAGCATTCCGGTCAAGGACATCTCCGAGCCGTCGTTCCGGCATGGGTCGGGCGGCGTGCGCGAGGTCGTGCATCCCGGCAATGAAGAGTTTGTCCGCGGTGACCACATTCCGCGCCCGCCGGGCGGCGGCGGGGCCGGCGGCGGTGGCGGGAAGGCCAGCAACGACGGCGGCGGCGAGGATGACTTCGTGTTCCAGCTGTCGCGCGAGGAGTTCCTCAACGTGTTCTTCGACGACCTCGCCCTGCCGAACCTGGTCAAGACCCAGTTGCTCGGTACCGAGGAAATGAAGAGCGTGCGCGCCGGCTTCACCAATGACGGTACGCCGGCCAACATCAATATCGTCCGTTCGCTGCGCGGCGCACTGTCGCGGCGCATCGCCATGGGCGCGCCGACGCTGGCCCGGCTGGCCGACGCCGAGGAGCGGCTCGACCAGGCGATCGAGGACGACGACGAGGACGTCATCCTGGTCAAGAGCCTGCGTGACGAGGTACACAGCCTGCGCCAGCGCTTCCACCGCATCCCGTTCCTCGATCCGTTCGACCTGCGCTACAACAACCGCATCAAGCGTCCGCAGCCGACCAGCCAGGCGGTGATGTTCTGCATCATGGACGTGTCGGGTTCGATGGACGAGCAGAAAAAGGATGTCGCCAAGCGCTTCTTCATCCTGCTGTACCTGTTTCTGCAGCGGCAGTACGAGAAGATCGAACTGGTGTTCATCCGTCACCACACCAGCGCGGTCGAGGTCGACGAGCACGAATTCTTCCATTCGCGCGAATCGGGCGGCACCGTGGTGTCGTCGGCGCTGAACCTGATGCGCAACATCATCGTCCAGCGTTTTCCGACCCAGGACTGGAACATCTACTGTGCACAGGCCTCGGACGGCGACAACTGGGACAGTGACTCGTCCACCTGCGGCCGCCTGCTCGACGAGGCGATCCTGCCGCTGGTCCAGTACTTCGCCTACATCGAGATTACCGAGGGCGAACCGCAGAACCTGTGGTACGAGTACCTGCGCGTGACCGAGCACCACAAGCACTTCGCCATGCAGAAGATCCGCACTGCAGGCGACATCTATCCGGTGTTCCGCGAACTGTTCAAGAAGCAGTCGCAGCGGACCAAGTAGCGCTGTCACAGGGGGTCGCATGAACGACAACACAAGGCCCGTCTCGACGGGATCGGAATGGACCTTCCCGCTGATCGAGGACTACGATCGCGAGATCCGGCGCGTGGCGTGCGACGAATTCGGCCTCGACATCTACCCGGTGCAGCTGGAAGTCATTACCGCTGAACAGATGATGGATGCCTACTCGTCGGTGGGCATGCCGGTCAATTATCACCACTGGAGCTTCGGCAAGCACTTCGTCTCGACCGAAAAGAGCTACAAGCGCGGGCAGATGGGACTGGCGTACGAGATCGTCATCAACTCCAATCCGTGCATCGCCTACCTGATGGAAGAAAACTCGATGACCATGCAGGTCCTGGTCATCGCTCATGCCGCCTACGGGCACAACAGCTTCTTCAAGAACAATTACCTGTTCCGCACCTGGACCGATGCCTCGGCGATCATCGACTACCTGGTGTTTGCGCGGCACTACATCAGCGAGTGCGAGGAACGCTATGGCGTCGAGGCGGTCGAGGAACTGCTCGACTCCTGCCATGCACTGATGAACTACGGCGTCGACCGCTACAAGCGGCCGGCGCGGCTGTCGATGGCCAAGGAGCGGGCGCGCCAGTCCGAGCGCGAGTCCTACCTGCAGTCGCAGGTCAACGACCTGTGGCGCACCATTCCGCGCCGCGCCAGCGCGGATGGTGCCAGCGAGGCAGTGCGCTTTCCGGCCGAGCCGCAGGAAAACCTGCTGTACTTCATCGAGAAATCCGCCCCGCTGCTGGAGCCGTGGCAGCGCGAAATCGTGCGCATCGTGCGCAAGGTCGCGCAGTATTTTTATCCGCAGCGGCAGACGCAGGTAATGAACGAGGGCTGGGCGACGTTCTGGCACTACACCATTCTCAATCGCCTGTACGACAAGGGCCTGCTGACCGATGGCGCGATGATGGAGTTCCTGCAGTCGCACACCAATGTCGTGTACCAGCCGCCGGTGACCAGCCGCTACTACAACGGCATCAATCCGTATGCGCTGGGTTTTGCCATGTACCGCGACATCCGGCGCATCTGCGAACACCCGACCGACGAGGATCGCGAATGGTTCCCGGATATCGCCGGCACGCCATGGCGGGAGACGCTCGATTTTGCGATGCGCAACTTCAAGGATGAAAGCTTCATTGCCCAGTACCTGTCGCCGGCGCTGATTCGCGAGTTCCGTTTCTTTGCCGTGCGCGACGACGACAGCGAGGAATCACTGTACGTGCCGGCCATCCATGATGCGGATGGTTATCGCAAGGTGCGGCAGACGCTGGCCGATCAGTACGACATCAGCACCCATGAGCCGAACATCCAGGTCTGGTCGGTCAATGTGCGCGGCGATCGCAGCCTGACGCTGCGTCACTTCGAGCACAATCGCCGGCCGCTGACCGACAGTGCGGACGAGGTGCTGAAACACGTCGCCCGGCTGTGGGGCTTTGATGTACGGCTGGAAAGCGTCGATCCGGACGGGCGCGTGACCCAGACCCGCTCGTGCCGGCCGGAGCACTCGCCAGTGGTGTGAACTCAGGCGGCGGGCAACCAGCCGCCCAGTTCGCGAGTGGTCAGGTCGGCCAGTGCGGCGATCCATGCCGGGCTGTCGTTCAGGCACGGGATGGCGTGGAACACCTTGCCGCCGGCGTCGAGGAAGATCTGCTTGCCCTCGATGCCGATTTCTTCCAGCGTTTCCACGCAGTCGGCGACAAAGCCGGGGCAGGCGACATCCACCCGGCCGACGCCGTCGCGGCCAAGCTGTTCCAGTGTTGCCGCGGTATACGGCTGCAGCCACTCGGCACGGCCGAAGCGGGACTGGAAGGTGCAGCGCCACTGGTCGTCGGCCAGTCCCAGCGCCGTGGCCAGCCGGCGGGCGGTGTCCTGGCACTCGTCGTAATACGGGTCGCCCAGTTCGCGCGTGCGGCGCGGCATGCCGTGGAAGCTGGTGACCAGCACGTCCGGGCGGCCGTGCTCGCTCCAGTAGGCATCGATGCCGTGTGCCAGCGCGTCGATATAGCCAGGGTCGTCGCCATAGTGCTTGACCAGCCGCAGCGCCGGGATGTCGCGCAGGGTCAGCATCAGCCGGCACACCTCATCCCATACCGTCGCCGTGGTGGCCGCGCAGTACTGCGGATACAGCGGCAGCACCAGCAGCCGGTCGACGCCCTGTGCCTGCAGGCGGGCAATGGTGGAACGGATTGCCGGCTCGCCATAGCGCATCGCATAGTCGACCACCAGCCCGTCATGACCGCGTGTGGCCAGCGCCCCGGCCAGCAGGCGGGTCTGCTCGCGGGTGTAGACGTCCAGTGGCGAGCCGTCGGCCAGCCAGATGGACGCGTATTTCTCCGCCGATGCCCTGGGTCGGGTGTTCAGGATGATGCCGTTCAGGATCGGCTGCCACAGCAGCGCCGGCAGTTCGACCACGCGCCGGTCGGACAGGAATTCACGCAGGTAGGGTTTGACCGCAGCGGCGGTCGGTGCCGTCGGGGTGCCGAGGTTGACCAGCAGCACACCGATCTTGTCGGCGGAACGGGAAGTTTCGGTCGCTTGGCTCATGACGAAAGGGAAGGGGCGGCAAAGCCCCGATGCTAGTTGATTTGCCGGTAAAAAGCCCGCCGGATGATGATCGGGCTGTTTATTCCTGCGGGGCCGGCGCGAGCACGGTGCGGTTGCCATTGTGCTCGGCCGCCGAGACCAGACCGGCCGTTTCCATCTGCTCGACCAGTCTTGCCGCACGGTTGTAGCCGATGCGCAGGTGGCGCTGGACCGACGAAATCGACGCCTTGCGTGTCTTCAGCACAATGGCGACTGCCTGATCGTACATCGGGTCGTTCTCGCCATCCTCGTCGCCGTCGGTCGCGGCAAAGCCGGGAATGTCGCCGACGGCGGACGCGGTGTCCATCGCCGCCTCACCGGTCAGGATGCCCTCGATATAGTTGGGTTCGCCGGTGGTTTTCAGGAATTCGACCACATGATGCACCTCGTCGTCGGCGACGAAGGCGCCATGCACGCGCTGCGGATAGCCGGTGCCCGGCGGCAGGAACAGCATGTCGCCCATGCCGAGCAGCGCTTCCGCCCCCATCTGGTCGAGAATGGTGCGACTGTCGACCTTGCTCGACACCTGGAACGCGACCCGGGTCGGGATATTGGCCTTGATCAGGCCGGTGATCACGTCGACCGACGGGCGCTGGGTGGCGAGGATCAGATGGATGCCGGCTGCACGCGCCTTCTGCGCCAGCCGGGCGATCAGCTCTTCGATCTTCTTGCCGGCGACCATCATCAGGTCGGCCAGTTCGTCGATCAGCACCACGATCATCGGTTCGACATCCAGCGGCTCCGGCTGCTCCGGCGTCAGGCTGAACGGATTCGGAATAGACTCGCCGTTTTTGGCTGCGTCGCGGATCTTCTGGTTGTAGCCGGCCAGGTTGCGCACACCGAGTTTGGACATCAGCCGGTAGCGGCGCTCCATCTCGGCCACGCACCAGTTCAGCGCATTGGCCGCCTGCTTCATGTCGGTCACCACCGGCGCCAGCAGATGCGGAATGCCTTCGTAGATCGACATTTCCAGCATTTTCGGGTCGACCATGATCAGGCGCACTTCTTCCGGCGTGGCCCGGTACAGCAGCGACAGGATCATGGCGTTGATGGCGACCGACTTGCCGGAACCGGTGGTGCCGGCCACCAGCACGTGTGGCATTTTTGCCAGGTCGGCCACTACCGGCTTGCCGGCGATGTCCTTGCCGAGCACCAGCGTCAGCTTGCTGCTGGCGCTCTGGTAGGCGTCGGCGCCGACGATTTCCGACAGGCGGACGATCTGGCGCTTCGCATTCGGCAACTCCAGACCCATGTAGGTCTTGCCGGGAATGGTTTCGACCACGCGGATCGACACCAGCGACAGTGCGCGCGACAGGTCCTTCATCAGGCTGACGATCTGCGCGCCCTTGACGCCGACCGCCGGTTCGATCTCATAGCGGGTGATGACCGGGCCCGGGTAGGCCGCAATGACCTTCACATCGACGCCGAAGTCGGCCAGCTTGCGTTCGATCAGCCGCGATGTGTATTCGATGGTGTCCGGGCTGACGGTCTCCTGCACCGCCGGCGGGGGCGCCAGCAGCGACAGCGATGGCAGCGCGCCGGAACCGGTATCGTGCACCGGCGGGTCGAACAGTGCCTGCTGCTGCGGCGCACGGCGCTTTTCCTCCTGGCGGACGGCCTTGGCCGATACCGGAATCTCCAGCACCGGCGGTTCGATCCGCACCGGCGCCTTGTCTTCCTGGCGTTTCTTTTCCTGCTTGATGGTGACGTCGCGCTGCTGTGCCGTTTCACGACCGATCTTGCGGTCCTGGCGGGCTTCCCACGCATTTTTCAGCTTCAGCAGGCCGTCTTCGATCGCGCCGCCGACCCGCTCCATGACATCAAGCCACGACAGCCCGGTAAACAGCGACACGCCGACTGCCCAGCCGAGCAGCAGGATCAGCAGGGCACCCATCGGGCCGGTCAGGGTACGCAGGCCAAAACCGACAAAGTGGCCGAGCATGCCGCCCGGCGCCAGCGGCAGGTCCAGATGCACGCCGTTCAGCCGCAATGCCTCCAGCCCGCTGGAGGCAATCAGGACCAGCAGGAAGCCGCTGCAGGTAATGGCCGTCACCCGGTCGAGCGCCGGCGACAGCCGGCGGATCTTGCGATAGCCCCAGACGATGGCGCTGCCGAAGAACACCACCAGCCACCAGGCCGACAGGCCGAAGATGTACAGCAGCAGATCCGAGAAATAGGCACCGAACTGCCCGCCCCAGTTGGTCGCCGCCAGCTGGCCGCTGGCACTGTGTGACCACGACGGATCGCTGGGCGAGTAGCTGGCCAGAATCAGTACCAGATAGACGCCGAACGCGACCATCGCCAGCCACCAGGCTTCCTGCAGGAGGCCTGCAATCTGGGGGGGTAAGGGGGTCGGCGCATTTTTGACGACGGCCTTGCGTTTGAAGAAGCGCATGCTGGTCCGACTGGAAAAAACCCCCGGATTATATGCGAAAGCGCGACGCTTGCCGCCAGTCCCTGCAGGCCGGCGAGGAATCCCGGCGCCCCTCCTGCGCCCAAACCTGCACAGTATGACAATGACGACGTGCGGACGAGCGAAGCGAGGCTCTCTCGCGGCGGCGAGAGCGGGGAGAGTGGGGGTGAATCAGGGATCCTGCCGTGCCCTGCAGCCAGCGCAATCAGCCGGGCCTGTACCGGCGCCACTCGATCCGTCAGCACCCAGGACTGCGCAGCAGGCATGCCACGAAGAACGGACGAGCGAAGCGAGGCTCTCTCGCGGCGGCGAGAGCGGGGAGAGTGGGGGTGAATCAGGATCCTGCCGTGCCCTGCAGCCAGCGTAATCAGCCGGGCCTGTACCGGCGCCACTCGATCCGTCAGCACCCAGACTACATGGCAGGATAAATCGCGCCGAGCACGCGCGGGCCGGCCGCGCCGGTAACGCCGGGCAGATTGCCGGGCTCGCGGCGGAGGCAGGCGCGCGCCAGCCAGGCGAAGGCCAGTGCCTCTACCTGCTGGGGTGGCACGCCGAGCCGGCCGGTGTGTTCGAGCCGCACGCGTGGCGTCAGCCGGCGTGCAAGCCGGTCCATCAGATCGCGGTTGAAGGCGCCACCACCGCAGACGAAGACCGCGTCGACGTCCGGGCTGCAGGCGAGAATCGCGTCGGCCACGCTGGCAGCGGTCAGTTCTGCCAGCGTGGCCTGCACATCAGCCGGCGCTTCGGTGCCGGACAAGCGGGCATCAAGCCAGCCGGGCGAGAACAGATCGCGGCCGGTGCTCTTCGGTGCCGGCGCGGCGAAATACGGGTCGGCCAGCAGCCATTGCAGCAGCGCGCCGTCGACCCGGCCACTGGCGGCCCAGTCGCCATTCTGGTCGTAGCTGCGGCCAGTGTGGCGCTGGCACCAGGCGTCCAGCAGCATGTTGGCCGGGCCGGTATCGAAGCCGATGACCGGCCGGGCCGGATCGAGCCGGGTCAGATTGGCAATTCCGCCAAGATTGAGAATGACACGGGACTCGCCACTGGTGGCAAACAGCCCGGCATGGACGGCCGGTACCAGCGGCGCGCCCTGGCCGCCGGCCGCCAGATCGCGGCTGCGGAAATCGGCGACAACGTCGATGGCACAGCGCTCCGCCAGCAGGGCGGGCGCGTTCAGTTGCAGGGTATAGCCGTGCTGTGGTGCGTGGCGCACGGTCTGGCCATGGCAGCCGACCGCACGGATCGCCGTCGCCGGCATGTCGCAGCGTGCCAGCACGGCGTCGACGGCGTCGGCATACAGCGCGCCCAGCATCAGTGACAGGCGCAGGCTTTCGTCCAGCGCGTCGCCATCGCCGCCCGGCGCCTGCAGCGCCAGCAGGCGCGGCGCCAGTCCGGGCGGATACGGCCGGTGGGCATCGCCGACCACCCGGGGGTGCCCGCCGGCGAAGTCGGCCAGCACGGCATCGACGCCGTCCATGCTGGTGCCGGACATCAGGCCGATAAAGTATTCGGAAGGACCGGACATGAAAAACCCCGCGCGTTGGCAACGGGGTGATTGTAGCGGTTGCCGGCCGCCGGAGTCAGTCCAGCCGCGCCAGCGTGATGGTGTTCGGCGCGCTGGCGACGACGTCGATCTGCTGGTTCAGCGCGACATTGGCCTTGCGGAATGCACTGAGCGCGCTGGCGGTCAGACGGGGCGCCGGCACGGCATTCACCGTCGGATCGACCGGCGTGCCGCCAACCCGGACCTCGAAGTGCAGGTGGGCGCCGGTCGACCGCCCGGTCGAGCCGACATAGCCGATGATGTCGCCGGCCTTTACCGTCTGGCCACTGCGGTAGTTGCCGAACCGGCTCATGTGCGCATAGACGGTTTCATAGCGGTTGTTGTGGCGCAGGCGCACCACATTGCCGTAGCCCGATTCGGTGCCGGCGTTGGCGACCGTCCCGTCGGCTGCCGCGCGGATCGGGGTACCGGACGGCGCGGCGTAGTCGATGCCCTGGTGCAGGCGCAGACCGCCGAGCACCGGGTGGCGCCGGTAGCCGAAGCCGGAACTGACGCGTGCATTGTCGACCGGGCGGGCATCGAAGCCCTTCTGCAGCGGCTGGCCGTTGCTGTCGTAATAGCTGCCCGACTCGTCGTCGTGTGCCGCGTAGTACGCATGCCAGGTACGGTTGCCGCGCTTGACCTCGGCGGCCAGCACGCGGCCGGCGCCGATGGTTTCGCCGTCGTAGTACAGGGTCTGGTAGACCAGGTTGACTTCGTCGCCGCGCTGCAGCGAGTCGAGGTCGATCTGGTCGGAGAAAATTTCATCGAGCTGGGCGCGGACATCCTTCGGCAAGCCACTGCTGGCCGCCGAACTGGCAAACGACTTCAGCACGCGGACCGACGACGGCGTGTCGATGGCCACCGCCTCGATGGCATCGGCATTGACCGCCCATTCGCCCGATGCGGTCTTGCGGATGTTGATGAGGTTCTTTTCGCCGTTCTGGTCATCCTTCAGATAACGGACGGCAAACAGCTCGCCGGCGTCATCGGTCTGGATATGCAGCGTTTCGCCTGCCGGCAGGCGCAGCAGGCCCTGGCCGACGCGGCTTTGCTTGATGAACCCCATGGCTTCGCTGGCACTGACGCCCATGCGCTGCATGACGCCGGACAGTGTATCGCCGCGCGAGATGGTGTCGGCGCGCCAGTAGCGCGTGCCGCTGGACGCCGGCATCTCGAAGCGCGGCAGGGCCAGCGACTGGGTAACGGTTTCCACCTGCACGTCGAGGCTGGCATTGCCCGGCGCCACGGCGAATGCGGTGGCGACGCCGAGCAGCAGCGGCATGGCCGCAACGGCGAGCCAGCCGGCATGCGCCAGATGGAAGTTGTATTCGTGGTTTTGCGGGAATCTGAGCAGTTTGCGATAATCCATTGTGCTGGTCTTTAGCTTGGTTGCATGCCTCTCCGCACGCGCCCAAGGTTCGGTGACCGGGAGCCCCGGCCGCTCCCTGCTTGCCGGGACCCGTCGAGTAGGGGTCGAAACAGCGCACGATTCTATAAGAAATCGCAGGCATGGTGAACCGGATTTTTGCAATGAAAATTACATAAATCAAGTGCTTGTCGATATGCCGGCGGCCAGAATGGCCTGCCCTCCACCCCGCTCCGCACCCCGTGTGGCGGGGATCAACCCTTGTGCCGCGCGGTCTGCGGCGTCGATGGATCCCATGAAAGAACTCCTGCTTTTTCTCGGCAAACTGGTCGCCCTGTTTGTCACCGCATCCGGTTGGGTGGTGCTGTTCGGCATCGGCTGGACCTATTTCACCTACGTAAAACCGTTCTATGACGAAGCAGGTGTCATGCGGCAGCAGTTCGAGCAGGCGGTCGTGGCCGGCGATACGGTGCCGGCGCTGGAGAAGCGCTTCGCCCCGCCGCCGCCGGCTGCCGGCCATCCGCCGCTGGCGGCGCCGGAAATCGAGCGCATTCCGCCTGAAAAGGGCGGCGGCATTCCGCGCTACGTCATGCGCTGGCAGCGTACCGCCGGTCCGCTGGTGGTGTTCGGCATCGTGTTCCACTTCAGCGCCATTGCGCCGAATCCGAGCATGAACAACGGCCAGCCGTACGGGCAGCAATGACGCTGGACCTGCTGCTGCCCGGGCTGGCGTGGCCGGCCGACAATGTCAGCGACGTCACCCGCGACCTCGACCTGCCGGCACTGGGCTGGCTGCTGTCGCGGGCGACGCTGTCGCCGCACGCGACAACGGCATTCGAGGAGGTGGCCGCCGGCCTGTTCGGGCTCGAACAGGCACCGGTGGCGCGGATCGGCGGCCTGGCTGACGGTCTCGACACCCGGCAGGGGCACTGGCTGCGGGCCGATCCGGTGTTCCTGCGGCCGGAACGCGATGCACTGGTGCTGGCCGACAGCGGGATCATGCATATCGAACAGCGCGAGGCCGATGCACTGGTCGCGGCACTGAAC
This sequence comes from Microvirgula aerodenitrificans DSM 15089, assembly GCF_000620105.1. Classification (NCBI taxonomy): domain Bacteria; kingdom Pseudomonadati; phylum Pseudomonadota; class Betaproteobacteria; order Neisseriales; family Aquaspirillaceae; genus Microvirgula; species Microvirgula aerodenitrificans. Next base: position 95,621 of record NZ_JHVK01000003.1, read on the forward strand.
CGTTTCTTCGTCGGGGACGGGCTGGTCTTTCATGCTCCGGCGCCGGATCGCTGGTATGTCGAGCGGCCATCGCCGTTTGGCGCCAGCTTCACCCGGCTGGAGTCGGTGATCGGTGACAATATCGACCGTCACCTGCCGCGTGGCGCCGAAGCGATGCAGTGGCACCGCTGGCTGAACGAAGTGCAGATGCTGCTGTTTGCCGAGCCGGTCAATGCCGAACGCGAAAGCGCCGGTGAGCCGGTCATCAACAGCGTCTGGTTCTGGGGCGAGGGCGACTGGCCGTCGGTCACGCCGACCTCCCGCTACCGGCAGGTGCTGGCGGATGCGCCGCTGCTGCGCGGACTGGCTTCGCTGTCCGGAGTCGAAAGCGGTACGGCGCCCTTTGCCTTTGCCGGACTGCCGGCCGGAGCGATGGACGGCGATACGCTGGTGCTGATCGACCGGCTGGAGGGCGCGGCGCAGTATCGCGATGCCTGGGGCTGGCGTGAGGCGCTGCAGGCACTGGAGCGCGACTGGTTCGTGCCGCTGGCTGCCGCGCTGCGGGCCGGCCGGCCCGGTCATCTGCGCATCCTGGTGCCGGGTCCGCGCGGTTTCAGCGCTACACTGACGCCGGCCGCGCGCTGGCAATGCTGGAAACGGCCGCGTACGCTGGCCCGATTGTTGTAATTCTTCCGCGAGCCATCGCCGTCCGCTTCCGTGGCGGCGTGGCGCGCCTGCAAAGCCTATGTCCCTGATCGTTACCCGTCCCGTACCCGAACAACTGGCCAGCCACCTGGCCGGGCAGGGCCTGTCCCCGCTGATGGCGCGGCTGTATGCGTCACGCGGTGTCGACGACGCCATCCAGCTCGACTACACCCTGACCCGGCTGCTGCCGTTCCGGCAACTGAAGAACGCCACCCGCATGGCCGCCCGGCTGGCCGATGCCATCGCCAGGCGGCAGCGCATGCTGATCGTGGCCGACTACGACGCCGACGGGGCCACCGCCTGTGCGATCGCGGTCAAGGGCCTGCGCCTGCTGGGCGGGGTGGTCGAGTTCATTGTGCCCAACCGCTTCGAATACGGTTACGGGCTGACGCCGGAAATCGTCGACCTGGCGGCGACGCGCGAGCCGGACCTGATCATCACCGTCGACAACGGCATCGCCAGCGTGGCCGGGGTCGATGCGGCACGGGCGCGCGGCATTGAAGTGCTGGTGACCGACCATCACCTGCCCGGCGACACACTGCCGGATGCGCTGATCGTCAACCCGAACCAGCCCGGCTGTCCGTTCCCGTCGCGCAACCTGGCCGGTTGCGGCGTGATGTTCTACGTGCTGATGGCGCTGCGTGCCGAGATGCGCGAGCGGGGAGTCTGGGGCGATCCGGCCGGGCAGCCCAATCTGGCGCCGCTGCTGGACCTGGTGGCGCTCGGCACGGTGGCGGACGTGGTGCGACTGGATGACAACAACCGCATTCTGGTCGAGCAGGGGCTCAAGCGCATGCGCGCCGGACGCGCCTCACCCGGCATCCGTGCACTGTTCACGGCCAGTGGCCGGCCGATCCACAAGGCATCCAGCTTCGACCTTGGCTTCATGCTCGGGCCGCGGCTGAACGCGGCCGGCCGGCTCGACGACATGCGGCTCGGCATCGAATGCCTGCTCAGCGACGATGAAGAACAGGCACTGCGACTGGCGCGCGAGCTCGACCGGCTGAACAAGGAGCGGCGGCAGATCGAACACGGCATGCAGGACGAGGCACTGGCCAAACTGGCCGAAGTCGATCCGGCCGAGCACTACACCATCTCGCTGTACCGTGACGACTGGCACCAGGGCGTGGTCGGCATTGTCGCCTCCAGGCTGAAGGAGCGTTTCCATCGTCCGGCACTGGTGTTCGCACCCGGTGACAGCGGCGAGATCAAGGGCTCGGGCCGTTCGATTCCCGGCTTCCACCTGCGCGATGCGCTGGATCTGGTCAGCAAGCGGGAACCGGGGGTGCTGAAAAAATTCGGCGGCCATGCCATGGCGGCCGGGGTGACGCTGGACGAGGCCGATTTTTCCCGCTTCGTCACCGCTTTCGAGCAAGTGGCACGCGAGTGGCTGGACGCCAGCATGCTGACCCGGCGCATTGAAACCGACGGCGCCATCGCCGCCTGCGACATGCGGCTGGAAACGGCGCTGCAGCTGGCGTCGACCGCCTGGGGCCAGGGTTTTCCGGCGCCGAGTTTCCGCGATCACTTCCGCGTGCTTGGCCAGCGCATTGTCGGCGAAAAACACCTGAAGCTGACGCTGGGCAAGGATGGCGCCGAGTTCGAGGCCATGCTGTTCAACCAGTGTGACTGGCTGCCGGAACGGATCGAGGCGGTATTCCAGCTCAATGCGAATGAATGGCGCGGAGAACAGGTATTGCAGTTGTTTGTGGATTACTGGCAGGCAGCCTGAAAATCGGAAATGGTCTGCAATGCAGGACAGTATTGCAGATGCAGGTCTGGATAATTCTGTTTAATAAATCAGAATTATCTGACTGTGTTGCGGATTGACTTCAAGCCCGTCGTTGCTGATGATTAAAGCCCTGATCAGGGTTTTCTTAATCTTTCAGGCCGGGAGGTCAAAATGGACCCGTGGGATGTTTGGGTTAATTCGTGGTGGCACGGTTGAACAGCTGGGATTTTTTACTTCCCTTCTTAACCTTCATGTAACAGGGCTGATCATCCAGCAATGGATTACGGTTTTCATTTGATGAAATCCGTTAGTCGCATGAAAAAATGGCATGGCGCAAGCCATGCCATTTCTGTGTCAGCTGCCGAGTTTCAGTTCCTGCCAGCTTTTCTCCAGCCGCTTGACCGATACCGGGTACGGCGTTTTCAGCTCCTGGGCGAACAGCGACACGCGCAGCTCCTCGATCTGCCAGCGGTAGTCGCGCAGCCGCTCCGGCGCGCCGTCGCGCGCATCGAGCTCGGCGACCTTGTCGGCCCAGCGGTTCCACAGGCCGGTGACTTCCGCGCCGCGCTGGCCGTCGCGCTGGCTGTTGGCGGCATACTTCTCCATGCGCAACTGCTTGGCCTTCAGATAGCGCGGCAGCTGCGGCAGTTGCGACCACGGTGTCGCCAGCAGGAAACCCGGGTAGACCAGTTCCCGCAGCTCGATGGCCAGTTTCGGACCGAGCTTGTGCCGTTCGGCCATCTGTACCGTCTTTGGATACTCGGCGGCAATGGCATTCAGCATCTGCGTGACCGCCTGGGTCACGGCCGGCAGCCGGGTGCGGGCGCGCTTCTTCTGCTCGTCGAAGGCCTTCTTGCTGCGCGGCAGCGCATCCTCGCCGATAAAGGCGCGGTCACAGATGCACTGGATCGCATCATCCAGCAGCGCATCGGCATTGGCGACGCCACGCAGTTGCAGGGCAATCTGGGTGAAGCCGGGCAGTCCCTTCTGCATCTGCTTCATGTGCTCTTTCAGCTCACGCTGCAGCAGGCAGATCACGCCGCGCCGATGGGCGCTCTCGGCGGCCTGCGCGGTGTCGAACAGGCGCAGGGCAATGCGCTCGTCCTCGCAGCACAGCGCCGGGAAGCCTTCCAGTTGCTGGCGACCTCGGGCGAACTTGATGCTTTCCGGCAGATCGCCGACATCCCAGGCCTGGACGTCGTCGCGCTCGAACTCGGCCGACGAGTCACGGAAGGTCAGTTGCGCTGCCGCGCCGAACTGCTTCTGCAGCGCCAGCAGATCGCGGCCCAGCCCCAGCTCCTGACGACCGTCGTCGAGCACGCGGATATTCATCTGGCAGTACGTCGGCAGCGCGGACGGATCGAAGTCGGTCGCTTCCAGTGTCAGGCCGGTCGCCTTGCGGACAAAGGCCGCCAGTTGCGGCAGGATCGGGGCGTCCTGATCCGGCTGAGAAGCAAGGAAGCGGGTGACGAAGTCCGGCACCGGCACGCAGGCACGGCGGCTCTGCTTCGGCAGTGACTTGATCAGCAGCGTGAGTTTTTCGCGGATCATGCCCGGCACCAGCCATTCCAGCCGTGCGCCGGGCAGCCGGTTCAGCACCGCCAGCGGCACGTCGACGGTCACGCCGTCGAGCGGGTGGTTGGGCTCGAAGCGGTACTTGAGCTTCAGCGGGCCGTCGTCGCTGTCCAGCGTCGGCGGAAACTGTTCTTCGGTAATGTTCTCCGCCGCGTGCTGCATCAGGTATTCGCGGGTCAGGAACAGAACCTGCGGGTCGTCGCGCTCGGCACTTTCGCGCCAGGCATCGAAGCTGCGCGTGTCGCACAGTTCGGCCGGCAGCCGTTCGTCGTAGAACGCGACCAGCGTGTCCTCGTCGACCAGCACATCCTGGCGGCGCGCCTTGTGCTCCAGTTGCTCGACCTCGCGGATCAGGCGCTGGTTGTGGCGGAAGAACGGCGCATTGCTGTTCAACTGGCCATTGGCCAGTGCTTCGCGGATAAAGATCTGCCGGGCTTCGGCCGGGTCGATGCGGCCATAGCTGACCATGCGGCGCGGCACGATATTGAGGCCGTACAGGGTCACGCGTTCGCTGGCGACCACTTCGCCGCGGGTTTTTTCCCAGTGCGGCTCGAAGTAGTGGCGCTTGACCAGGTGCAGGGCCAGTGATTCGACCCATTCCGGCTGGATCACGGCGACCGAGCGCGCATACAGGCGGCTGGTTTCGGTCAGTTCGCCGGCGATCAGCCATTTCGGCCTGGCCTTGCGCAGGCCGGAACCGGGGAAAATGTGAAAGTGGATGCCACGGGCGCCGAGGTAATCGTCGCCGTCCATGGATTTCATGCCGATATTGCCGAGCAGGCCGGTCAGCAGCGCCTTGTGCAACTGCTCGAAGGTGGCCGGGGTATCGTTGGCGCGCAGGTCGAGATCGCCGGCGATCTGCGACAGCTGGCCGTGCAGCTCGCGCCATTCGCGCATGCGCAGATGCGACAGGAAGTGGTCATGGCACAGCTGTACCAGCTGCTTGTTCGATTTCTTGTGTTTCAGGGCGTCGTCGAAGAAGTCCCACAGCGCCAGATAGCTCTGGAAATCGGACTTGTCGTCGGCAAAGCGGGCCTGCGCGCGCTCGGCGGCGTCGCGGGCGTCGAACGGCCGCTCGCGCGGGTCCTGGATCGACAGCGCGCTGACCAGGATCAGCATTTCGCGCAGGCAGTGGAAGTCGCGCGCAGCCAGCAGCATGCGGCCGATCTTCGGGTCGACCGGGATGCGTGCCAGTTCCTTGCCCAGCGGGGTCAGCTCGCCCTGTTCGGTCACCGCCCCCAGCTCGTGCAGCATGTCGTAACCATCGGCGATCAGTCGCGACGACGGCGGTTCCAGGAACGGGAAGTCGGCCACCGCGCCGAGTCGCAGCGCGGCCATGCGCAGAATGACTGCCGCCAGGTTCGAGCGGATGATTTCCGGGTCGGTGAATGCCGGGCGGGCGTTGAAGTCGTCCTCGTCGTACAGCCGCACCGCCACCCCGGCCTCTACCCGGCCGCAGCGACCGGCGCGCTGGCGGGCCGCGGCCTGCGAGATTTTTTCGACCAGCAGCTGTTCGACCTTGGCGCGCGGGGTATAGCGCTTGACCCGCGCCAGACCGGTGTCGATCACGTACTTGATGCCGGGCACGGTCAGCGAGGTTTCCGCCACATTGGTGGCCAGCACGATGCGACGGCCACCGCCGGGCTTGAAAATGCGGTTCTGTTCTTCGTTGCTGAGGCGGGCGAACAGCGGCAGCACGTCGTAGCGGGTAGTGATGCGCGCCTTGCGCAGCGCCTCGGCGGTATCGCGGATTTCGCGCTCGCCGGGCAGGAACACCAGAATGTCGCCGGCGCCGAGGCGGGCGATCTCGTCGACGGCGTCGACGATGGCGTCCTCCATCTCGCGTTCGCGATCTTCCTCGTCGCGCTGGGTCAGCGGCCGGTAGCGGATCTCGACCGGATAGGTGCGGCCGGACACCTCGATGACCGGGGCGCCATTGAAATGGCGGCTGAAGCGGTCGGCGTCGATGGTGGCCGAGGTGATGATCACTTTCAGGTCCGGGCGACGCGGCAGCAACTGCTTGAGGAAACCGAGCAGGAAGTCGATGTTCAGCGAGCGCTCGTGCGCTTCGTCGATGATGATGGTGTCATAGGCGGACAGGAAGCGGTCGGTCTGGGTTTCGGCCAGCAGGATGCCGTCGGTCATCAGCTTGATGAAGCTGGCGTCCGAGGTGCGGTCGGTGAAGCGGACCTTGAAGCCGACCAGCTCGCCGATGCTGGAGTGAAGTTCGTCGGCGATGCGGCTGGCAACGGCGCGTGCGGCCAGGCGCCGTGGCTGGGTATGGCCGATCAGCCCGCGCGTGCCGCGGCCGAGTGCCAGGCACAGCTTGGGAATCTGCGTGGTCTTGCCGGAGCCGGTTTCGCCGCAGACGATGACCACCTGGTGCTTGTCGATGGCGGCAAGCAGCGTGTCCTTCTTCTGGTTGACCGGCAGGATCGGGTCGAACTCGGGTTCCGGCAGCCGGGCACGGCGTTCGGCGACGCGGGCGGCCGAGCGTCCGGCCTCGGCCTGCAGCTGCGCGGCCAGGCGTTCGGCGGGCTTGCCGGCCTTCAGCCGGTCGGCGAGTTCACGGCGACGACGGGTCAGCGCCTGGCGGTCGCGGGCGGTGCAATCGGCTATCAGTCGGTCGATCGGGTCGAGCAGTTCGCGGGACATCGGCGGCAAAGTCAGGGGCAAAACGGGCCATTATACGCGCCGGCCGCGGTCCGGCACGGTCCGGCTCAAGCCGGGCCGCTGGCCAGTCGTTCGGCCAGTCGCTGGTCGGACAGCGCCATCAGGTACAGCCGCACCAGATCGGCCAGGGTCAGCACTTCGAGTTTGCTGTAGACGTTGGCGCGGTGCGCCTCCACCGTGCGCGGCGACAGGTCGAGAATCAGCGCGATCTCGCGGCTGGAGCGGCCATCGACGATATAGCGCAGGATTTCCAGTTCGCGCCGGGTCAGCCGGGTCAGCTGCTCCTCGATTTCGCGGGTCTGGGTCAGCTTGACGTGGCGGTCGATGCTGCTCTGGATGCCGCGCCGCACGGCATTGACCAGGGCCAGCTCGTCGATCGGCTTGGTCAGAAAGTCGATGGCGCCGGCCTTGAACGCGCGACTGCATTGCTGGACATCGCCATGACCGGTCAGAAACACCACCGGCACGTCGATGCCTTCCTCGTTCAGTGCCTGCTGGAGTTCCAGCCCGCCCATGCCGGGCATGCGCAGGTCGAGTACCAGGCAGCCGATCTGGCCGGGCTGGTAGGCATCGAGGAACTGGCGCGCCGATGCATACGGCACGGCCTGCAGGCCGTGGGAACGCAACAGCAGGGTGACCGAGTCGAGGACGGCGGGGTCGTCGTCGACGACGTGGATGGTCGGATCACGTGGAGTAGGGGAGGCTGGACTGAGCATTCGGGCTGGAATCGGCTGATGGTCGGCTGGCGACCGGGATTTCAATGGTGAACAGGGCGCCACCGGCGCTGCGGTTGCTGGCCCTGATGGAACCTTCGAACGATTCGACGATGGACTGGCAGATGGTCAGGCCCAGGCCCATCCCCGACGATTTGGTGGTAAAGAACGGATGGAACAGGCTTTCCAGCGTTTCCGTGTTGAGCCCGGTGCCATTGTCGCCGACTTCCAGTTGCACATGCTTTGCGCTGGCTCGGGTTCGGATGAAAATTCGTCCCCAGGGCTCGATTGGCTTGATCGCGTCCAGTGCGTTGCGCAGCAGGTTCAGCACGACTTGCTCCATCTGGATCGAATCGGCCTCGACCAGCGGCAGCGGCTCGGTCAGGTCGGTATCGATGGTGACGGCCGCGCTGCGCAGGTCGAAATCGGCCAGCGCCAGCACGTCGCTGATCAGGCGGTTCAGGTCCAGTGTTGCCCGCTGGGTGGACTGGCGCGAAACAAAGGCCCGCAGCCGCTTGATGATTTCCCCGGCACGCTGTGCCTGGTTGGCCGTCGCGCGGATCGCATGGCGGATGGTGTCGAACTCCGGTTCCTCGTCCGCCAGCAATCGCAGTGCCGCTTGATTGTAGTTGACGATGGCCGTCAGTGGCTGGTTGATTTCATGGGCGATGCCGCTCGCCATTTCTCCCATGGTATGCAGCCGGGCAACATGGGCCAGATGGGTTTCGTGTTCGCGCAGGCGGCGCTGGCTTTCTTCCAGCGCGGCGCGGGCGCGCAGGCGGACCGGGCCCATATTGCGGAAGGCGAACACGGCGCCGGTGACATTGCCGGCCGGATCGAACAGCGGCGACACATTGCCTTCCAGCAGCAATTCCTCGCCATTGGCCTTGATCATCAGGCTGTTGTCGGCCAGATCGATGGCATGGCCGGTCGACAGGCTGAGGGTGAACGGATTGGCCGGAATGGCCTGGGCAAAGTCGTAGCGCAGCCGCACCACGTCATCGACCAGGCGACCGACCGCCTCGGCCTCGATCACCCCGCTCAGCGCCGAGGCCATCGGGTTCACATATTCGATGCGCCGGTCGATGCCGAAGGTGATCACGCCATCGTTGATCGCCTGCAGCGTGACGCTGGCCCGCTCGCGGCTCTTGAACAGCTCGGCGGTGGCCTGGCGGGCGACGCGGCGGTGCTCGGCACGCTGCAGCAGAAACAGCACGCCAAGGAATACGGCAGTCAGATTGGTCAGCGTCAGCAGCGCGAACGGCAGCATGTTCAGCTGCACCGGGGTGATGGTGCGGCTGACGGTCAGCTCGAACGGCTGGTGGCGGCTGGACAGATTGCGGCTGTACTTCAGCGTGAACAGCGAAATCATCGGTCCCGGCGGCGCCAGGCGTCCGTTGTCGTACAGCAGGGCGCCGGGGTGGCTTTTCGGCAGCTGGTGATGCCACAGCGCAATGTGGTCCTGGTTGCGGTCGAGGCCGAGCGTGGCCAGCAGCCGCTCGGTGTTGACCAGCAGCATCAGCAGGCTGTCCGATCCGCTGGACGAGTAATGCGGGATGCCGTGGGTCTCGATGATCTTGCTGAACGCGTAGCTGCGGCCGCCTTCTATCTGGGTGAAGCCCTGTGACGGCACCATCACGCCGGAGGTCAGGGCGGCCGTGATCGAATCGCGCAGCGCGCTGTCGTGATAGGCATCCAGTCCGATGATCGGGCGGGCGGCAATGATGTCCGGCTCAATCAGGGTGATCGGGTAGTACAGGTCGCGTGGCGGTGCGTCACGCAGTGGTGACGGCCGCTTGCCGGCAAAGTCGCGGATATGGAACGGCCGGCCGATTTCGGCGCTCATGTCGGCCTCGAAGCGCGCCCGTTCCTTGCCGTCGACCCGGCGCAGCAGCTCGATGGTGTACAGGTGCGGATTCAGCCGCAGCATGGCGGCGGAAAAGCGCCGGACCTGTTCGAACGACAGCCGGTCGAAGGTGCCGAACAGCGCCGACAGGCCATTGAGCACGCCTTCGTTGCGGTCGAAGCGTTGCGACAGCTGCAGGTACAGCTCTTCCGTGTCCTGGACGAACTTGCGCTGCAGGCGCTGGTGTTCGAGCTTGTACCAGCCGATGCCGGTCACCAGTTCCATGACCAGCCAGACTGCGCCGGCCAGCAGCCAGTAGCGCGTGGGCAGTGTCCGCAAGGCTTCGCCGAGACGGGGACGTTCGGGTCTGTCGCGTGGCAGGTTCTTTTTCAGGGGGCCCATGCAGGTACGGCTTCCGACAGGACCAAGACACGCGGATCATGACAAAAGCCGGAGAGCGGCTCAATGGTTAATTCCGTTTGTCCGGACCGGCGCGACCGTTTTTTCGGGTCCGGCATGCCGGACCCCGGATTCCGGGTGCTAGACTGTCAGACAATAATTGAACGATTGTTTGAATTCATGCGTGAACTGATCCATTTTGCCCATGCCAACAGCTACCCGGCCGGCTGCTACCGCAAGCTGCTGGAGACGCTGGGCCACCAGTACGATATCGCCTGTATCGAGCGCATCGGCCACGACCCGCGCTTTCCGGTCAGTGACAACTGGCCGCATCTGACCGACGAACTGATCCAGTCGGTCGAACGCCTGGGGCGGCCGGTCTATGGCGTGGGTCACTCGCTGGGCGGCGCCCTGACCGTGCTGGCTGCGCTGAAGCGGCCTGAGTTGTTCGCGGGCGTGGTGATCCTCGATTCGCCCATCCTGTCGGGCTGGCGCTCGCGCGGACTGTGGCTGGCCAAGCGGCTGGGCCGGATCGAGCGGGTCACGCCGGCCCATATCGCGCTGGGGCGGCGCGACCAGTTCGACAGCGTCGAGGCAATGCATGCCCACTTCGCCAGAAAGCCGCTGTTCGCCCGCTTCGACCCCGAGGTGCTGGACGACTATGTCCGCTTCGGCAGCGAACCGAGTGGCGACGGTGTCCGGCTGACCTTCCGCCCGGAGGTCGAACACAAGGTGTACTGCACGCTGCCGCATATTTTCCCGCGCATCGCCCGTCCGCTGGCCATGCCGGCGGTGTATCTGGCCGGTGCCGCATCCGATGTCATCGGCCCGGCCGATCTGCGCTTCGTCGAGCGCCGGTTCGGCATGCGCGTCGAACCGGTGCCCGGCAGTCACCTGTTTCCGCTGGAGCTGCCGCAGGGAACCGCCGAGGAGATTCTGCGCGTGCTGGCGGCCATGTCCCGCCAGCCCGGTTAGGCCAGTGCCGGCAACTCGTCCACCAGCAGCCACAGTGCCGTTGCCGCCATCAGCGTCGCCATTACCGTATTGAACACGCGCAGGGCGGCCGGGCTGGACAGCCAGTGGCGCATCCGGTCGCCGGCCAGCGCCCATACCGCGATGCACGGCAGGTTGATCGCCGCGCAGACCAGGCCCAGCCACAGTGCCGTCGCCGGGTCGTGGCCGTCGCGCGGCATGAACAGGATGGCGGCGTTCAGCACCATGATCCAGGCTTTCGGGTTCACCCACTGGAACAGGGCGGCGCCGAACAGGCTCATCGGCCGGGCGCTGTCGCGCGCTTCCGGGCTGCCGGCGCGCAGGATCTGCCATGACAGCCACAGCAGGTAGACACAGCCGGCGACCGCCAGCGGCAGGCGGACCGAATCCATGCCGGCCAGGATGAAGACCAGCAGCGTGGCGGTCAGCGTGACCTGCACCGCATGGCCGATGCTGACGCCGAAGACGTGCGGCAGGGTACGCTGGAAGCCGAAATTGACTCCCGAGGTGGCCAGCATCAGGTTGTTCGGGCCGGGGGTGATCGACATCACCGCGACATAGCTCAACAGGGCGAAATCCAGCATGGCAGGGATCCTTTGGTAGATGGACACCATGGTAAAAGGCCCCGCCGGATGGTTACAGATCCAGTAATAACGTATTGTATTGGTGCCAATTGCATTTGTTTTCAACTGTAACCCGTGTTTTGCCACCGGATTGTCACCATGAATACGACCGCCACCCCCGACCTGCCGTACTACCTGCGCGTTGCCGACGAACTCGGCGATGCCATCCTGCGCGGGACGCTGGCGCCGGGCAGCCGTCTGCCATCGGTGCGACAGGCGTCGCAAAGCCGGCAGTTGAGCCTGAACACGGTGGTGGCTGCCTACCGCACGCTGGAGGATCGCGGGCTGGTCGAGGCGCGTCCGCAGTCCGGCTACTACGTGCGTGCCCGGCTGCCGTCGCCGCGTGGCGCGCTCGGCTCGCCGGTGGCCGAACCGGCCCGGGCCACCTCGGGCGACGTGCTCGACCTGATCGGGGCGGTACTGGGCGCGCAGCAGCGGCCGGACTTTATCGATCTGGCGCTGGCCTGTCCGCGCGGCGGCGATTTCTACCCGGGCGGCAAGCTCGCCCGCATCCTGTCCGGCCTGCTGCGCCGGCAGCCGGAACTGATCAGCACCTATTCGATGCCGCCGGGGTCGGAACGCCTGCGGCAGCAGATTGCCCGGCGCGGGCTCGACCTCGGCATGACGCTGGCTCCGGACGATATCGTGCTGACGCATGGCTGCATGGAAGGACTGCAACTGGCGTTGCGCGCCGTGACCCGGCCGGGCGGGACGGTCGGGCTGGAGTCGCCCACCTATTTCAATCTGCTGCCGTTGCTGGCCAGTCTCGGACTGAAGGCGGTGGAGATTCCAACCGATCCGCAACACGGCATGTCACTGGATGTGCTGGAGCTGCTGCTGTCGGAAAAGCGGCTGGATGCGGTGGTGGCCATGCCGAACGTGCACAACCCGCTCGGCTTCAGCATGTCGCTGGCGGCCAAGCAGCGGCTGGCGCGGCTGGTCAACGACTACCGGGTGCCGCTGATCGAGGATGCGCTGTATGCCGAGCTGCAGTTCGCGCCGGCGCTGGCCCCGGCGGCCAAGGCGTTCGACCGCAATGGCTGGATCATTGTCTGCGCCAGCTATACCAAGACGCTGGCGCCGGATTTCCGGGTGGGCTGGGTCGAGGGCGGGCGTTTCGCTGCCGACATCCGCCGGCTCAAGTTCAGCTCGTCGGTCGCGGAACCGGCCGTGCTGGCGGAAACGATCGGACTGTTTCTGGAGTCCGGCGGCTACGACCATCACCTGCGCAATCTGCGCCGGCGCTACGCCGATCAGGTCGAGCGGCTGCGTGGCATGGTCGGCGAATTCTTCCCGGCCGGCACGCGGGCCACGTCGCCGAGCGGCGGTTTTCTGGTGTGGGTGGCGCTGCCGGAGCAGGTGGATACCGTGGCGCTGTGCCACGCGGCGCTGGCCGAACGCATCAGCGTCATGCCGGGCACGATGTACTCGCCGTCCGGCCGCTACGCGAATGCGATGCGGCTGTCGTGCTGCTATCCGCTCGACGCCCGCTACAGCGCCGCGCTGGCGCGGGTTGGCGAGCTGGCAAAGCAGCAACTGGGCTGAGCGTCAGCGCGGCGGGGCGTCGTCCCTGGGCTTCAGCGCCGCCATTGCCGCCTTCTGCATTTCCAGCGCCTTGATCTGCATCGACAGCATGCCCATGCTCATGGTCAGCCAGTTTTCGATCACGCGCAGTTCACCGATCTTGCGTTCGATTTCCTCCTCGCTCAGCGGGGGCATGAACGGCTGCATCGGGCTGCCGCCCTGCGGCCAGAACTGGCGCAGGAAGGCAAACGGATCGGACGGATTGAAATCGGCGCTCATGACGGCTCCAGGCAGTTTGAACCAAAGAAAAACGGGCAACCCGCAAGGGGTTGCCCGTTCAGTATAGCCCTGGTGCCGGCCGGCGAGGATTACGCCTGTTCGATCGCCCCGACGGCGGCGATGGCCACCATGTTCAGGATGCGGCGGACCGACGAGATCGGCGTCACGATGTGGACCGACTTCGACAGACCCATCAGGATCGGGCCGATGGTCACGCCGTCGGAAGCCGACACGCGCAGCAGGTTGTAGCTGATGTTGGCGGACTCGACGTTCGGCATCACCAGCAGGTTGGCGCTGCCCTTCAGCGGGCTGTCCGGCATGGCCTGGGCACGGATGTGCTCGACCAGAGCGGCATCACCCTGCATTTCGCCGTCGACTTCCAGGTCCGGCTGGCGTTCGCGGATCAGGTCCAGCGCGTCGCGCATGGTCTGGGCCGAGCACAGGGTGCCGCTGCCGAAGCTCGAATGCGACAGCAGGGCCACCTTCGGTGCGATGCCGAAGCGGTGCATTGCCTGGGTGGCCATGCGGGTGATGTCGGCGATCTGCTCCGCGCTCGGGGCCGGGTTCACGTAGGTGTCGGTGACGAAGATGTTGCCGGTCGGCAGCAGCAGCGCGTTCATCGCGCCCAGCGTCGGGCAGTCATCGGCCATCGGGATCACCTGACGGATCAGCTCGAGGTGCATCGGGTAGGTGCCGAAGGTACCGCACACCATCGCGTCGGCTTCGCCGCGGCGAACCATCAGCGCGCCGATCAGCGTGGTCTTGCGCGACACTTCGCGACGGGCCAGCTCGTGCGACACGCCCTGGCGCTTCATGATCTCGTAGTACTCGCTCCAGTATTCCTTGAAGCGCGGATCGTTTTCGTTGTTGACCAGCTCGAAGTCGATGCCCGGGCGCAGCTTCAGGCCCAGCTTCTCGATGCGCTGTTCGACCACCGACGGCCGGCCGATCAGGATCGGGAAGGCGAGGCCGGTCGACACGATTTCCTGGGTGGCGTGCAGGATGCGTTCGTCTTCACCCTCGCACAGCACGACGCGCTTCTTGTCCTTCTTGGCCGCGGCGAACACCGGCTTCATGAACAGGTTCGTCTTGTAGACGAACTGGGTCAGCTTCTCGATGTACGCATCCATGTCCTCGATCGGACGGGTGGCGACACCGGAATCCATGGCGGCCTGGGCGACGGCCGGCGCGATCTTGATGATCAGGCGCGGGTCGAACGGCTTCGGAATCAGGTATTCCGGGCCGAAGCTCAGTTCCTGGTTTTCGTAGGCGCTGGCGACCACGTCGTTCTGCTCGGCCATGGCCAGATCGGCAATGGCACGCACGCAGGCGAGCTTCATTTCCTCGTTGATCGTCGTCGCGCCGACGTCGAGCGCGCCGCGGAAGATGAACGGGAAGCAGAGTACGTTGTTGACCTGGTTCGGGAAGTCCGAACGGCCGGTGCAGATGATGGCGTCCGGGCGGGCTTCCTTCGCCAGCGGCGGCAGGATTTCCGGTTCCGGGTTGGCCAGGGCCAGGATCAGCGGATGCGCGGCCATGGTCTTGACCATTTCCGGCGACACCAGTCTCGGGCCGGACAGGCCGAGGAAGATGTCGGCATCGACCATCGCGTCGGCCAGCTTGCGCATGCCGTTGTCGTCGATGGCGAAGCGGGCCTTGGACGGATCGAGCTTCTCGTCACGACCCTTGAAGATCACGCCCTTCGAGTCGCAGGCGATGATGTTCTTCGGCTGCAGGCCGAGGGCCACCAGCAGGTCGAGGCAGGCAATGGCGGCGGCACCGGCGCCGGACACCACCAGGCGTACCGAGCCGATGTCCTTGCCGACCACGCGCAGGCCGTTGAGCACGGCAGCAGTGGTGATGATCGCGGTACCGTGCTGGTCGTCGTGGAACACCGGAATGTTCATCTTCTCGCGACACTTCTTCTCGATGTAGAAGCACTCCGGCGCCTTGATGTCTTCAAGGTTGATGCCGCCGAAGGTCGGTTCCAGCGAGGTGATGATGTCGACCAGCTTGTCCGGATCGTGCTCGTCGACTTCGATGTCGAACACGTCGATGCCGGCGAACTTCTTGAACAGGACGCCCTTGCCTTCCATGACCGGCTTGCCGGCGAGTGCGCCGATATTGCCCAGGCCCAGCACGGCCGTGCCGTTGGAGATCACGGCGACGAGGTTGCCACGCGCGGTCAGGGTGTTGGCTTCAGCCGGGTTTTCCACGATGGCGTCGCAAGCGGCGGCGACCCCGGGGGAATAGGCGAGCGCAAGGTCACGCTGAGTGGCGAGCGGCTTGGTCGGCGAGACCTGGATCTTGCCGCCAGTGGGGAAACGGTGATAGTCGAGGGCGCTCTGGCGCAGTTGCTCGTCCATGAAAGACACTCCTGGTTGAGGCTTTTCGGTTGTGAACACGGTGGTATTGTTGTCTGACAAGTTCGCCGCGAGCCGACCATTATAGCCATTCAGCGGCGTGACAAGCCATTGGTATGACCGATTTTGATTTCGGTCACCGGATGGCCAGAAAAACGTCAAATGTCAGATATTGAAAATGCATGAAAGATAACGCACGCGGGCGGCCAGAAAAATGACCGCCCGCGCGCCGGACTGTGCGTCAGCCCCGCCGTGGCGGGGACGGGCAGCGCAGGATCACGACATCATGCCCAGCGTTCTCGGCAGCCACAGCGAGATGGCCGGCACATAGGTGATCAGCACCAGGAAGCCGAGCATGGTCAGCAGCCATGGCCAGACCGCCTTGGTCAGCTCGGTGATGCCCATCTTGGTGATGCCGCTCGCCACGTAGAGGTTCAGCCCCACTGGCGGGTGGCACATGCCGACTTCCATGTTGACCACGATCAGGATGCCGAAGTGGACCGGATCGATGCCGAGGTGCATGGCCATCGGGAACAGGATCGGCGCCATGATCAGCACGATCGACGACGGTTCCATCACGTTGCCCGCCAGCAGCAGCAGCACGTTCACCACCAGCAGGAAGGCGATCGGTCCCATGCCCTGGTTCAGCATCCATTCCGCCATGTTCTGCGGAATCTGCTCGCTGGTCATCAGGAACGAGAACAGCACGGCATTGGTGATGATGTATAGCAGCATCGCCGACATGTTGGCCGAGTCGAGCAGCACTTTCGGCACCTGGCTCAGCTTCATGTCCTTGTACACGAACACCGCGACGAAGAACGCGTACACCGCACTCATGGCCGCGGCCTCGGTCGGCGTGAAGATGCCGGTATAGATGCCGCCGATGACCACC
This sequence comes from Microvirgula aerodenitrificans DSM 15089, assembly GCF_000620105.1. Taxonomy (NCBI): domain Bacteria; kingdom Pseudomonadati; phylum Pseudomonadota; class Betaproteobacteria; order Neisseriales; family Aquaspirillaceae; genus Microvirgula; species Microvirgula aerodenitrificans. The sequence continues at coordinate 111,917 of NZ_JHVK01000003.1, forward strand.
ACGATCAGCAGCAGACCCCAGATCGACTCGCGCAGCGCGTGCAGCCGCTGCGATGCCGACGCCTTGGCCAGGCGCGGATAGCCGAACTTGCGGGCACGCCACCAGGTGGTCACGCCGAGCAGCGTGGCCAGCAGCAGGCCCGGGATCACGCCGGCCATGAACAGTTGTCCGACCGAGGTGTTGGTGGCGACCGAATACATCACCATGACGATGGACGGCGGAATCAGGATGCCGAGCGCGCCCGAGGTGGTGATGACACCGGCACCGAAGCGCGGCGGGAAGCCCTGCTTGATCATCGCCGGCAGCAGGATGGAGCCGATGGCGACCACGGTTGCCGGCGACGAGCCGGACACGGCGGCGAACAGGGCGCAGGCCAGCACGCCGGCCAGGCCCAGACCGCCATGCCAGTGGCCGACCATGCTGGTGGCGAAGCGGATCATCCGCCGTGCCACACCGCCGTGGGTCAGGAAGTTGCCGGCGAGGATGAAGAACGGAATCGCCATGATTTCGAACTTCTCGATGCCGGTGAACAGCTTCAGCGCCACCGACGTGATCGGCACGTCGGTCATGGTGAACAGGAAGGTCAGTACGGTCAGACCGAGCGAAATCGAGATCGGCATGCCGGTCAGCATCAGCACGATCAGCAAGGTGAAGATAATCAGCGCGCTCACGATTTGTTCTCCTTGTCGTCGTCACGACGCTGCTTGTCCCACGCCTCGTCGGACAGGCCGGCATGGCCGTGTTCGCGTTCTTCGGCGATCTGGATCGCTTCGCCGATGCTGACTTCGTCTTCGTCGTCCATGCCTTCGACATGGCTGTGGTCATGGTGCGGCAGCTCGCCGGTGCGGATGAAGTTCCACGCCACCTGCAGGAAGCGGAAGCACATCAGGTAGGAACCGACCGGGATGGCCAGATAGACGATCCACATCGGCAGTTCCAGGTCGGCCGAGGTCTGTTCGGTGTGGCCGATTTCCCAGACAAAGTCCGCGCCCAGCGTGCCGACGGTGGCGGTGAACAGCGCACCGGCCATCAGGCCGAAGATCACGAATTTGTTGCGGTTCGGCGTGGACAGCTTGTTGATCAGCACATCGACGCCGACGTGGATGCCGGTACGCACGCCATAGGCGGCACCGAACTTGGCCATCCACACGAACATGTAGATGCAGAGTTCCTGCGCCCAGCTGAGATGAATGTGGGTGAGATAGGGCTGCAACGCATCGATACCCATGCCGTAGCGGTGTACCACCGCGACGAAAATGAGCAGGGTTGCGGCCCCCATGAGAAAGGCGATCAGCCATTCCTCAAGGTGGTCGAGAAATTTGAGCATGACGGTATCCGGTCGCAGATCACTGCGAAGAGCGGGTATCGGAGGACGCCGGCGCCCGCGGCGGGACGGAAAACCGTCCGCCGTTCGTGTCGGGGCGCCGGGGCAGGGGGCTTACTGCGCCGGGTTGAAGCCGGTGTCCTTGTAGATCGCCTTGATCAGGTCCGGACCGATGCGGTCGGACATCTTCTGATGCACCGGCACCAGCGCCTTCTTGAACGCGGCACGTTCGGCCGGCGTCGGCGTGTAGACCTGGGTCTTGCCGCTGGCCTTGACCCGCGCCAGGTCGTCGTTGTTTTCCTTCTCGGCGATCTGGTTCGCGTAGGTGGTGGCATCACGCATCGCGCCTTCCAGCGTGGTGCGCACGTCGCCCGGCAGGCCGTCCCAGAACTTCTTGTTCACGATCACCGCATAGCCGAGGTAGCCGTGGTTGGTCAGGGTCAGGTTCTTCTGCACTTCGTGCATCTTCTGGGTGTAGAAATTCGAGATCGGGTTCTCGGTGCCGTCGACCACGCCGGTCTGCAGCGCCTGGTACACCTCGGAGAACGCCATCACCTGCGGCATGGCGCCGAGGGCGCGGACTTCTTCTTCCAGCACCTTGGACGACTGGATGCGCAGCTTCAGGCCCTTCATGTCGGCCGGCGTCTTCATCGGGCGGTTGGACGAGAAGCTCTTGAAGCCGTTGTCCCAGAATGCCAGGCCCTTGATGCCCTTGGGTTCCAGCTTGGCCAGCAGCTGCTTGCCGATCGGGCCCTGGGTCACTTTGTGCAGGTCGTTGTAGTCGTCAAAGATGTACGGCAGGTCGAACACCTCGAACTCCTTGGCGCCCAGCGGGCCGAACTTGGCCAGCGACGGGGCCAGCATCTGCACCGCGCCCAGTTGCAGCGCCTCGAGCTCTTCCTTGTCCTTGTACAGCTGGCTGTTCGGGTAGACCTGGACCTTGACCTTGCCCTTGGTGCGTTCTTCGGCCAGCTTCTTGAAGTACTCGGCAGCCTTGCCCTTCGGGGTGTTCACGGCCACGACGTGGCTGAACTTGATGACGATTTCGCCGGCGGCGACGGCGGCTTGCGACAGACCGAGGCCGAGCGCGACGGTCAGGGCGGCTAGTTTGAGTTTCATTCCTGTCTCCATAATTTGTAGAACTATCAGGGTGTTGTTGTTGTGTGTCATGCGAGTGTCCTTTTGTCGGACACTGGGCGGAACATAGTGTGCACAAGACCGGATGGCTATTAGGGAATGCCCTAATGGAATAATAATTATGCTTCCGGGCTGGTCGCTGCCGCCCTGCCCGCCGCGGCCGGGCGCGCTACAATTGCCGCCCCGATCACTGAAACGCCGTCCCGTTGCCCCCTGTCTCCGGCGACGCCGGATCAGCCTGTCGCCACCGGCCGGATGGACTCGCCATGCCCCATGCAAGCAATCAGCAGCCTGAAAAGAACAAACCGCGCCGCTGGCGCCCGACGTTCTCGCTGGCCGATTCGCGCGGCGTGGTCTGGTTGCCGACGGCGGCGCTGAGCGTGCTGCTGCTGGTGCTCGGCCTGCTGGGCGCGGCGGTCTGGCGCGACTGGGAAGACGAGCGTCGCGACACGCTGATCCAGGACATCCTGTGGCTGGAACAGGCATTCCGCCTGCGCTTCGACTCGCTGGAAGAGTGGAGCGGCATGATCGGCAGCGAGATTGCCAAGCGCGACATGACGGAAAGCCATTTTTCCGCCGCGGCGAAACTGCTGATCCGGGAAAACCCCGAAATCGCCCGCATCGAGCGGCTGGATACCGACGGTCATGTGCGCTGGCATATCGGCCGCTTTGTCGATGTCCCGCAGCAGGGCGGCGACAAGGGCGGGCGCTACTCGCTGCTCGACACGCTGGACGTGGCACGCCGGCTGACCGAACCAAGCTACAGCGATGTGTACCGGCTGGCCGATCATGAACCGCTGGTCGACCTGGTGGCGCCGATCTATATCGGCAAGCAGTTTGCCGGCGGCATCCGGCTGACCTTCAGCCTCAGCCAGTTGCTGTACCACCAGGTGCCGTGGTGGATCGGGCAGAAATACCAGATCAGTGTGGTCGACCTCGGTGGCGAGGTGCTGGCGACCAAATTCCAGCTGGCCGAGCGGCCCGGCGCGCTGAGCCATGAAATCGAATTCACCCCGCCCGGGCACGGGTTGCGGCTGAAGGCGACCGCCTACCGGGTCGGCGTCGGGATGGCGATGCCGGTGCTTGGCGGCGTGTCCCTGCTGCTGATGGCGCTGCTGGTTGCCAGCCTGTGGAAGATCCGCCTCGACATCAAGACCCGCAACCGGGTCGAGCGTGCGCTGCGGCGCGAAATGGCGCTGCGCAGCGCGATCGAAAACTCGATGAAAAACGGCCTGATCGCGATCGACCTCAGTGGCCGCATCACCCGCGTCAACCGCGCGCTGTGCGACATGCTTGGCGTGCCGGCCGAGATGCTGGTCGGCCAGGCGCCGCCGTATTCCTTCTGGCCGGCCGACCGCCAGGCTGACCTGGACGAGATGCTGACCCGCATCGCCGAGGACCGCATCCCCAGCCTGGGCTTCGAGCTGCTGTTCGAGCGGCGCAATGGCGGACGTTTCGACGTGCGGCTGTACCTGACGCCACTGGTGGACGAGGGCGGCCGGCAGACCGGCTGGCTGGCGAGCTTCTATGACATCACCGAACACAAGCGCAAGCGGATGGCGGTGGCCGCGGCGCAGGAACGGCTGGCGACGGTGCTCAACGGGCTGGATGCGCCGGTGTGCGTCAGCCGCTGCGTCGACCGGCAACTGCTGTTCTCCAACCGCGCCTTCGAGGAAAACATGGTTCGGGCCGAGCAGGATGCCCCGTTCTGCGTGGTACTGCCGTGGCCGCGCGACACGCGCAACGACGAGGACGTGATCGATTGCGAGCTGACTTTCCCGGGGTCGCCGCGCGTGTACCAGATTCACCGTCGACGCATCGAATGGGTTGATGGCGAGGCGGCATGGCTCGGCATTTATGCCGACATCACTGAATCCAAGCGGCTGGCCGAACGCGAACGCCAGCACGCCGAGAAGCTGCAGAGTACCGCGCGGCTGGTCACCATGGGCGAGATGGCGTCCACGCTGGCGCACGAGATCAACCAGCCGCTGGCGGTGATTGCCACCTATTCGACCGGCTGCCTGAAGAAGATGGACCTGCCCGGTTTCGACCGCGAGCAGTTGCGTGCGCCGCTGGAGAAAATCGCCGAGCAGGCGCGCCGCGCCGGCCAGATCGTTCACGGCATTCGCGGCTTTGTGAAAAAACGGGCACCACAGCTGGCGCCAGTGGACATCAATGCCGTGGTCGAGTCGGTGCTGACGCTGGCCGGGCCGGTGATGCGCGTGCAGGGCGTGCGGCTGGAGGCCTCGCTGTCCGAATGCCGGGCCGCCGACGTCGACCGGGTGCTGATCGAGCAGGTGCTGCTGAACCTGGTCAACAACGCGGTCGAGGCGATGCGCGATGCCGGCATCGCCAAGCCGATGCTGTCGATCTGCACCCGCGAGGCCGGCAGCATGGTCGAGGTCGAGGTGACCGACAACGGCCCGGGTATCGCGCCGGAACTGGCCGAGCAGCTGTTCATGCCGTTCTTTACCACCAAGGCCGAGGGCATGGGCATCGGCCTGAACATCTGCCGTTCGGTGATCGAGTACCACCGCGGCGAGTTCGAACTGGAGCCGGCCCCGGGCGGCGGCTGTCGCTTCCGCTTCCGCCTGCCGGTAAGGCTGGAAACGGCTGGGGTGGTTTGAGGCGGGGCGTGGCGGGAAAGCCTCGGGAGTGGGATAGACAAGAGAAACCGGTGATCCCCAAAAGCCCCTCGCAAGAGGGGCTTTTGTTATCGGTAAAAGTGTGGTTAATTCCGCGCCCGTCCCTGCCGTCATCGCAGTAGCCGGTGACTGCAAACGCCCCCTCCGGCAGAACAGATGAAGCCAAAGCGACGGATGGCGGTATAATCGCCGGCTTCTCTGGCCATCCGTACGAATCCGACCTCCGCGATGATTCGCAAATTTATCAGTCGTGTGCTCCGCCTGCCGGGCAAATCCCGTGGTGCGGCACGCGCCAAGATCATCCCGTTCGCCCAGCACGGTATCCGGCGCGACGAGCTCAGCCCGTCCGCGCTAAAAGTCACTACGCGACTGCAGGAGGCGGGTTTCGACGCCTTCGTGGTTGGCGGCGCGGTCCGCGATCTGCTGATCGGCCATGAACCGAAGGACTTCGACGTCGCCACCAACGCAACGCCGGAAGAAGTGCACCGGCTGTTCCGCCGTTCGCGCATCATCGGTCGCCGTTTCCGCATCGTTCACGTGGTGTTCGGTCGGGACGAGGTGATCGAGGTCACCACGTTCCGCGGCGACGGCAGCGATCTGGAGACCACCGAGTCCGGGCGCATCGTCTCCGACAATACCTATGGCAGCATGGCCGAGGATGCGCGGCGTCGCGACTTCACCGCCAATGCGCTGTACTACAACACCGCCGACGAAACCATTCACGACTATCACCATGGCGTGCGCGATGTCGAAGCGCGCAAGCTGGTGATGATCGGCCCGCCGATCGAGCGCTACAAGGAAGACCCGGTGCGCATGCTGCGCGCGGTGCGTCTGGCGGCCAAGCTCGGCTTCTCGATCGACGAGGCGACCCGCAAGCCGATCGGCCATCTGGCCGGACTGCTGAAGGACGTGGCGTCAGCGCGGCTGTTCGACGAAATGCTGAAGATGCTGCATTCCGGTGCCAGTTGGGCCTGTCTGACCCGCCTGCGCGCCGAAGGGCTGCACAAGGGGCTGTTTCCGCTGCTGGACGCGATCATCGACCAGCCGGGCGGCGAGGACTTCGTCAAGCTGGCGCTGGCACAGACCGATCGCCGGCTGATGGAAGGCAAGGGCATTTCCGACGGCTTCCTGTTTGCCGCGCTGCTGTGGAGCAATGTCAACGCCGAGTGGCAGCGTCGTCTCGATACCGGTGAAAAATCCATTCCGGCCCTGCTCGATGCGATGGACACGGTCGAAGCCAGGCTCGGTGACCGGCTGGCCATCCCGCGCCGCTTCCTGGCGACCATGCGCGAGATCTGGGTGCTGCAGCCGCGTTTCGAGATCCGCAACGGTTCGCGTCCCTACCGCCTGCTGGAACAGCCGCGCTTCCGCGCCGGCTACGACTTCCTGTGCCTGCGCGCCGAAGTCGGCGAGGTGCCGAAGGCGCTGGCCGAGTGGTGGGAGCACTTCCAGTTTGCCGATGGCGACCGTCGCGAATCAATGATGGTCACCGACGAACCGTCACAGGACCCGGCGCGCAAGAAGCGCCGCCGCCGGCGCAAGAAGCCGGCCGGCGATACGCCGGGCGTGGACGCATGACACTGGCTGCCGTGGCGCTGGGGGCCAACCTCGGCGACGCCGCTGCGACCGTGAACGAAGCGTTCGCGCGGCTGGACCTGCTGCCGGCGACCCGGGTGATCGCCCGCTCGCCGCGCTATCGCACCGCACCGGTCGGCTATGCCGGGCAACCGGATTTCATCAACGCCGCCGCGCTGGTCGAGACCACGCTGGACGCCGATGCGCTGCTGGCCGCGCTGCTGGAGATCGAAAGCGACTGCGGCCGGGTGCGCACCTTCCGCAATGCGCCACGCACGCTGGATCTGGATCTGCTGACCTGGGGCGAACTCGTGCGCGATGACCGGGCGCTGACGCTGCCGCACCCGCGCATGCACGAGCGTGCCTTCGTGCTGGCGCCGCTGGCCGACATCGCCCCGGACCTGTCCGTGCCCGGCCGCGGCCGGGTGGCCGAGCTGCTGTCCGTCCTGGATTGCAGCGGTGTGGAACGTATTGATTGACCGGCAGTCAGCCAGCAGGAAGTTGTCTGCATTCCGGCGGTCGTTCGGCCGGTAAATGACGCTATCATGCCCGGGCCCCGTCGTCGTTGCGGCGGCCGGGTGAACCGCCCAGGGAGAATCATGTCGCCATACCGTTATATTGCCGTCGAAGGCCCTATCGGCGCCGGCAAGACCACGCTTGCCCGCCGCCTGGCCGCGCACTGGCAGGCCCGCCTGCTCGAAGAGGTGATCGACGACAACCCGTTCCTGCCGCGCTTCTACCAGGACCGCAAGCACTACGCGCTGCACACCCAGTTGCAGTTCCTGTTGCAGCGGGAAGAGCAGCGCCGCCAGCTGATGGATACCGTCAGCGAGCACCCGGTGGTTGCCGATTACTGCTTCGACAAGGAATTCCTGTTCGCGCAGCTGAACCTCGAGGGCGATGAACTGGCGCTGTATCGTGCATTGCAGCGTAAAGTCCTGCCAGAGTATCCTTTGCCGGATCTGCTGATCGCGCTGGAAGTGTCGCCGGATACGGCGGCCAGACGCATTGCCGAGCGCGGTCTGGCATACGAGTACAACTTTCCGGATGGTTACCTGCGCCGTGTCGCCGAAGCGTATAACGAATTTTTCCATCACTTCGACGGCGCGCCCGTGCTGATCGTCAATACCGACAATCTCAACCTTGTCGACAGTGACGAGGATTTCGAACTGCTGTTGCGCTGTATCACCGACATGCAGGGAACCCGCAGCTACTTCAACAAGGGCGCCGGCGCCTAGGCCCTCCGTCACCAGGATACATACACCCGATGAAAGTCACCGTAAGCACATTGGCCCGCCTGAAGGCCGATGGCCAGAAGATCACCATGCTCACCTGTTATGACGCGAGCTTTGCCGCGCTGATGGATGCAGCCGGGGTCGAAATCCTGCTGATCGGCGATTCGCTGGGCATGGTCGTTCAGGGCCATGACTCGACGCTGCCGGTCAGTCTCGACGACATGATCTACCACACCCGTGCGGTCGCGCGCGGGGCGAAGAATGCACTGGTGCTGGCCGACCTGCCGTTCGGCAGCTACCAGACCTCGCCGGCGCAGGCGTTCGACAGCTCGGTCCGGCTGATGGCGGCCGGGGCGCACATGGTCAAGCTCGAGGGCGGTACGGGCATGGCCGATACCGTGCGTTTCCTGGTCGAGCGCGGCGTGCCGGTCTGCGCGCATATCGGGCTGACGCCGCAGTCGGTCAATGTGTTTGGTGGCTACAAGGTTCAGGGCAAGACCGAAGAAGGCGCTGCCGTGCAACTGGCTGCCGCCCGTGCGCTGGCGGATGCCGGCGCCGCACTGGTGCTGATGGAGGCCGTGCCGGCCGCCCTGGCGCGCCAGGTGACCGAAGCGCTGTCGGTGCCGACCATCGGTATTGGCGCCGGTGTCGACGTCGACGGCCAGGTGCTGGTCATGCACGACATGCTCGGCGCCTTCCCGGGCAAGAAGGCCCGTTTCGTCAAGAATTTCATGCAGGAGGCCGGCAGCATCGCCGGTGCCTTCGAAGCGTATGTCAAGGCAGTGAAGACTGGCGCCTTCCCTGGCGAAGAGCACAGTTTCTGACCTGATTCCCCGACCGGCGCCGTTCGCGGCGCCAGCCCGTTCCCCCCGTTGACCGGGATACCTTTTTCTCAGAACTATGGACATCATCCGCACCATTTCCGATCTGCGCGCCTGGCGCAAGACGGCCGGCCACCTCGCGCTCGTGCCGACCATGGGTAATCTGCACGAAGGCCATCTGGCGCTGGTGCACGAAGCGAAGAAGCGCGCCGAGCGTGTCGTGGTCAGCATCTTCGTCAACCGCATCCAGTTCGGCCAGGGCGAGGATTTCGACAGTTATCCGCGCACCTTCGAAGCCGACCGTGCCAGGCTCGAACAGGCCGGGGTCGACGCGCTGTTCCTGCCGGACGAACGCGAGCTGTATCCGCGTATCCGCCAGGACTACAACGTCGAGCCGCCGCATATCCAGAACGAGCTGTGCGGCGCATTCCGCCCCGGGCATTTCCGGGGCGTGGCGACCGTGGTCAGCAAGCTGTTCAATATCGTGCAGCCGGACGTCGCCTGCTTCGGCAAGAAGGACTTCCAGCAACTGCACGTGATCAAGTCGATGGTCGAAGACCTGAACATCCCGGTCGAGATCGTGCCGGTGGACACCGGCCGTGCCGACGACGGCCTTGCGCTGTCGTCGCGCAATGGCTACCTGTCCGCCGCCGAACGCGCCGAGGCGCCGCGACTGCAGCGTGAACTGGCGCGCATCCGCGACAGCCTGATCGACGGCGACAACGACTACGCCGGGCTGGAGCAGGCGGCACGCGCAACGCTGGAACAGCATGGCTGGCAGGTCGACTACGTCGAAATCCGCCAGGCCGACACGCTGGAACTGGCCCATGCCGGCGAAAAACGGCTGGTGGTGCTGGCTGCCGCGCGTCAGGGCAAGACCAGGCTGATCGACAATATTGAAATTCATCGCTAGCGGACACGTCGTCCGCGAACACCGGCAGGAACCAGCATGCAACGCATTATTCTGAAGTCCAAGCTGCACCGGGTCAGCGTGACCCAGTGCGAACTGCACTATATCGGCTCGTGCGCGATCGACGAGGATCTGCTCGAAGCCGCGGACATCCGCGAGTACGAAGAAATCCAGATCTGGAACGTCAATAACGGCGAACGGTTCGCAACCTACGCCATCCGCGGCGAACGCGGCAGCGGCATGATCTCGGTCAACGGCTCGGCCGCCCGGCGTGCGGCAGTCGGCGACCTGCTGATCATTGCCAGCTACGGCATGTTCGAGGACGCCGAACTGGCGGCGCACAAACCCCGTCTGGTTCATGTCGACGAACGGAACCGGATCGTCGAATTGCCTGACGGCATCCCGGTCCAGGCGGCGGAATAACGCCGGCAGACGCCTTGTTGAAACCGTGAGTGTGGTTGTCGTACGTCATAAGATGTCAGCTTTAGCAGGCAAACCGGCGTAACACGGCTATACTCGCGGCCAATCCGTTTCATCAGATTTGTTTGATTCATGTCCCAACAACATAATCCCGTGCTCCAACTTGCCCTGCAACAGGCGATGCGTGACAAACCCAAGCGTCAGCAGGTCAAGGAAGCAACCGACCTGATCTACAAGCGCTTTGGCGTGTTGCGTCAATTCAAGCCGTTGGCAATCGGCATCCACGAGGCGCTCATCGCCGAACTGCCCCAGTTTGATCCGGTAGTGGTTCAGCGCGTGATTCAGCGCCACTGTTGCACCGCGCGCTACCTGAAGGCGATGCAGCGCGAACAGTATCGCTACAAGCTCGACGGCAAGCGCGCCGCTGAACTGACCGATGCCGAGAAGGACGACGCCAAGCGTCGGCTGGACGGCATGGGTACCGGCAAGGACGCTGTCGCGGCCCCTGCCGACGCTGCGCCTGCAGCGGCGGTTGCCGATGCAGTGCCGGCCGGCGAACGCCAGCAGGCGATCGAGGAGGTCAAGGCCGAGCTGAACGACCTGATCAAGCTGATCGATGACAGCAAGCCGGCTGCCGAATAGGCGTCGACAGGCTTTCTGCCCGGAAACGGAGCCATTTACTGGCTCCGTTTTTCTTTTTTCGTGCTGCGCTGCAACTCGTTAGTGGTTTGCCGTTGTCGCCGGATCGGGGCAGACTGGATGCTGAATTCATGTCAGAGGAGACAACCGTCATGAGAGCGATCATCCAGACCGCCCCCGGTGATGCCGACACCCTGATCGTCGGCGAACTGCCGATGCCGGAACCGGGGCCCGGCCAGTTGCGCGTCCGCGTGCGCGCGGCCGGCATCAACCGGGCTGACATTGCCCAGCGTGAAGGCCGCTATCCGCCACCACCGGGCGCACCGGAAACGCTGGGGCTGGAGGTGGCCGGCGAAGTCGATGCGGTCGGTATCGGCAGCAAGGATTTCGCGGTCGGCGACCGGGTCATGGCACTGGTCGGCGGCGGTGGCTATGCCGAATATGCGCTGGTCGATGCGCCGCTGGCGGTGCGCTTGCCGGACGAACTCGGCTTTGTCGAAGCGGCAACGCTGCCCGAGACCTGGATGACGGCGTGGCTGAACCTGATCGATCTGGCACGGCTGATGCCGGGCGAGACAGCGCTGGTCCATGCCGGTGCCGGCGGTGTCGGTGCGGCGGCCATCCAGCTGGCCGGCCTGGTCGGTGCGCGCGCGATTGCGACCGCCGGCACGGCTGACAAATGCACATTCTGTCGTCAGCTTGGCGCCGAACTGGCACTGAACTATCGCGACGACGACGTGGTCGCAGCGCTGAAGGCGGCCGGTCGGGCCGATGTGGTGCTGGACCCGGTCGGGGGGGATTCGCTGTCACGCAACCTGGCCTGCATGAATCCGGGCGGCCGGCTGGTCGTCATCGCCTTCATGGCCGGTCGGCTGGCCGAACTCGATCTGGCGCAACTGATGGTCAAGCATCTGACGCTGATCGGCTCGACCCTGCGCAGCCGGCCGCTGGCCGACAAGGCGCGGCTGGCCGGGCGGCTGGGCGATACCGTGTTGCCGGCCCTGGCCAGTGGGCGAGTCCGCATCACGCTGGACAGCTCGTTCCCGCTGGCCAGGGCGGCCGAAGCCCATCGCTATGTCGAGGCCAACCGCAATCTGGGCAAGGTCGTGCTGACGGTATAAGGGCCGCGGCTTGACGGCGCAGTCCGGGCGCAGTTCAAGAAAAAGCTTGCAGAAAGGCTGCGCCATCCTCACGTGCCAAAATCCCGCTTGAGCGGCATGAAGGACGGCTACAAGATCAGGCTGCGGCGTGCGGGCTATCGCCTGGCATGCCGGGTGGACGGTGACGGGGTCCTCGTCACCGTCCTTGCCATCGGTCGGCGGGAAGGCAACGAAGCCTGTGCCGTGGCTGCCGGGCGAACAGGCAGTGGCGACTGAGGCGTCGCCTCAGCCATGGGCGCCGGGCGTATGTGCCGGCGGCCACTGCACGCTGTCAGCCTGGTTCTGCTGCAGCCAGTCGGCACGGTCGAGCAGGCGCTTGCGCCAGGAGGCGGTCAGCGCCGGCACGGCGGCGGCACGCAACTGCGCCGGGTCGGGGCGGTGCGAGGCCATCAGTACCATCAGCGCGTCCAGGGTCAGGGCCTCGCTGTCGCCGGGCAGGGGCTCGATGCGGCTGTCGAGGTGGATGCCGCCGGTCTCGATCACCCGACAGTACCAGCCGGTCAGCCGCTGACGGGCAACGGTCGCCGCCACTCCCTTGCAACCGAAACGGGCGTCGATTTTCCAGCACGGGCTGCGCGGCTGGCTGACTTCCAGCAGCGCCTCGCCGACACGCAGCCGGTCTCCGACGCGCAGCGTCGTTTCCAGCAGGCCGGTCAGGGACAGGTTTTCGCCGAGAAAGCCGGGGCCGAGCCGGTCGGCCACCGCCGGATAGGCTTCGGCCAGTCGCGCGTAGTGTTCTGCCGGGTACAGATGCACCGCCTTGTCCGGACCGCCATGCACGCTCAGATCGGCCTGCTGGTCACCATCCAGTCCGGTCGGCCCGATATGGGCGGTGGAAACCGCGCTCTTGACGATGGCGGACAGGCGGCCATCGTCGCCGAGCGGGGCGGCGCGGCCGGTATACAGACCTAGCAAGCGAATGGACATGCGGACTCCGGGGATCAGTAGTCGAGAGGGATGAACAGTTCGCCGCGCATCAGCGGCCGGGCGGTGCGGGTCATCACCACCTCGTCGATGCGCCAGTCGCTGCCACTGCGGCTGACCACGGCGCTGAGCGTCTGGCTGCCGGCGGCGTGGCTGAAGCACAGCGGTGTGGCCGGCGCATCCAGCAAACGGCTGGCCAGCGTGTCCGGCAGGGCGGCGGCGGCAGCCAGGCCGATGGCGCCGGTGCCGGTAAAGGCATGATGCAGCCGGCCCATCGACAGGATGCGGGCATTCAACTGGCAGTCCGGGCGTCGTGCCCGGCTCAGAAAAGCGATTTTCGGCGTGGCCGGACGCTGGCGACTGGCCTGTTCCAGGCTGTCGGCCAGACCCATTGCCACGCTGCCGGCTGCGCGCAGGTGTTCGAGGGTGGCCTGGGTGGCGGCATCGATGCGATCCGCGGTTTCATCACCAGCCAGACCCAGTGCGGCGGCATCGATCAGCACCAGCGGATTGCCGGCGTCGATCAGCGTCGCTTCGATGGCCCGGCCGTCCGGCAGCCGCAGCGTATCGATGGCGCGGCCGGTCGGGAACAGGCGCCCGGCACTGCCGCCGGCCGGATCGAGAAAGCGCAGCCGGATCGGCGCGGCAGGGAAGGCGACGCCATCGATGGCACAGTCGCCGGTCCAGCACGGCTGCCCGTCACGGACATCGAGTCCGGCAATGATGGTCTTGCCGATATTGGCCTGCCAGATACGGATTTCGGCCGGACCGTCGTCACGGGCTACCAGCCCCTCCATCAGCGCAAACAGCGGCACGGCGGCAGTCAGGTTGCCGCAATTGCCGGACCAGTCGATCAGCGCCTCGCGGATGGCCACGTGACCGAACAGGTAGTCGACATCGTGGCCGGGACGTTCGGAACGGGACAGCACCACCACCTTGCTGGTGCTGGAAATGCCGGTGCCGAGGCCGTCGATCTGCGAACCATAGGGATCGGGACTGCCGATGGCGCGGATCAGCAGCGACTCGCGCAGTGCCGGCGCAGCCGGCAGCCGGTCGGCCCGGAAAAACAGCCCCTTGCTGGTGCCGCCGCGCATCAGCGTGGCCGGCAGGATATGGATGGCGGTCATGACGGGAAGGCAGCCTGTGCGGTGGTGATGGCGGCGACGCGTGCGGCGTCGACCTGCTGCGGAATCGAGGCCTTGTCCGTGCAGGCGGCGGCGATGGCGCCGGCATCGACGGCGCGGGCCGCCGCGAGCAGGGCGAGCAGATAGTCGGCCTGCGGATACACGGCATCGGCATAGCCGGTGCGGCCATGGCAGTCGGCGCGGCAGACGGCGAGAAAATCCAGAAAGCGCGCCGGCCGGCGCAGCGCATCGGCATCGCGGAACAGCTTCAGCACCGTGGCCGGACGCAGCTCGCGCGCCCGGTGAACGTGGGTGTGGAAGCGGCAGGTGATCAGCGCCAGATCACGGCATTCGGCCGGCACTTTCAGTCGTGCCGACAGGGCCTCGACCGGGGCAACCCCTCGCTGTTCGTGGGCGATATGGCGCGGCAGCACATCGGCCGGCGTCAGCGCCTTGCCGAGGTCATGGCACAGTGCCGCGTAGCGTGCCGCCAGCGGCAGCCCCTCGCGGGCCGCCGCATCCAGAACCAGCTCCATATGGATGCCGGTATCGACTTCGGGGTGGTAGTCGGCCCGTTGCGGCACGCCGTACAGGGCATCGACCTCGGGCATGACCCGGGCCAGCGCGCCGCATTCGCGCAGGGTCGAGAACAGGCGCGACGGGCGGTCTTCCATCAGTCCCCTGGCCACTTCCTGCCACACCCGTTCCGGCACCAGTGCGTCGACCTCGCCATCGGCAACCATGCTGCGCATCAGCGCCAGCGTGTCCGGCGCGGTGGCAAAGCCGAAGCGGGCGGCGAAACGCGCCAGACGCAGGATGCGCACCGGGTCCTCGACAAAGGCGGGGCCGACATGGCGCAGCATGCCGGCCTGCAGATCTTCCTGGCCGTGGTACGGATCGATCAGCCGGCCATCCTCGTCTTCGGCAATGGCGTTGATGGTCAGGTCGCGGCGGGCCAGATCCTGTTCCAGCGTCACGTCCGGGGCCGCGTGGAAGCTGAAGCCGTGGTAGCCGCGCGCGGTCTTGCGCTCGGTGCGCGCCAGTGCGTATTCCTCGTGTGTCTGCGGATGCAGGAATACCGGAAAGTCGCGCCCGACCGGCATGAAGCCGCGCGCGAGCATGTCTTCGGGCGAGGCGCCGACCACGACCCAGTCGCGGTCGCGTACCGGCAGCCCGAGCAGGCGGTCGCGCACCGCGCCACCGACGATATAGGTTTTCATGTCACTCATTTGACGAAGCCGCTGAGGTGGGCCAGGCCGAACTGCAGCACGAGCTGGGTCAGGCCGTCCCAGATGATCTGCACGCCGAGGCACATCAGAATGAAGGCCGACAGACGCATGAACACCATGGTACCGGTATTGCCGAGCACGCGGAGCAGGGTATCGGCATAGCGGTAGCAGGCGTACAGCGAGAAGGCGATCAACCCGGTGCCGACCAGACTGGCCAGTACCAGCACCGTCACGTGCTGGAGGCTGGCGCTGGCCAGCGTGCCGCTGCCGCGCAGGTTGGCGGCGACGGTGATGGCCACGGTGGTCGCACCCGGCCCGACGGTGATCGGGAAGGTCAGCGGGTAGAACGCGCGCTGCGACAGCTGGTCACGGGTCAGGTGGCCGGTATCGCCCTGGTCGCGGGCGATGTCGTGCTTGTCGGTCAGCATCTCCCATGCCGCCATCGTCACCAGAAAGCCGCCGCCGACCTGCACGATCGGCAGCGAGACCTCGAACAGCTTCAGTACATAGCCGCCGACATACATGGCAGCGAGCAGCAGCACGAAGCTGTAGATGCCGACCTTGCGCGCGAGGATGGCCCGTTCTTCATGGGTGTTGTGCGCCGTCAGCGACAGGAAGATCGGCGCGTGTCCGGGCGGATTCAGGATCGGGAACAGCGCAGCGATGATGAACAGCACCTTGCTGAAGAACAGCGTGATCGTTTCCAACATGACGGGCCTTGGCTTCAGTAATGGGGCGGGGACGGTAACGTGTGGCGACGGCTGACATCAAGCGCGGGTTCGCGTTGCTGCAGATCCCTGTCTCAATGCCCACCGGCCGACCCCCCATGGTGTCATGCCAGATGGCCGAAGAACAGATAGGCAACGCCGACCGCCGCGATAAAGCCGATCAGGTCGGCAAACAGCCCGCAGCCGGCGGCATAGCGGGTGTTGCGGATATTGACTGCGCCGAAATACACCGCCAGCACATAGAAGGTGGTTTCGCTCGATCCCTGGATGATGGATACCAGACGACCGACAAAGCTGTCCGCACCATGGGTCTTCATGCTGTCGATCATCACCGCGCGTGCGCCGCTGCCGGACAGCGATTTCATGATCCCGTTCGGCAGTGCGTCGACCCAGCGGGTATCGAAACCGAAACCCGCGACCGCGGCACGCACCGCGCCAATGGCCAGTTCCAGCGCGCCGCTGGCGCGCAGCAGCGCGATCGCCACCAGCATTGCCACCAGATACGGAATGATACCGACCGCAACCTGGAAGCCTTCCCTGGCGCCGTCGATAAAGGCCTCGTACACATTGATCCGCCGCCACAGCGCGGCAACGATCATCAGCGTGACCACGGCGAGCAGCAGACCATTGCTCCACATGGCCGACTGGCGCTGCATCTGCTCCGGCGGCAGGCTGGCGAACCAGGCAGTCACGCCGCCGACCAGCAGCGTCAGCCCGCCGGCATAGGCGAGCACGACCGGATCGAACAGCTTCAGGCGCTGGATGACGCCGGTCAGTGCCACCCCGGCCAGGGTGGCGATATAGCTGGCCAGCAGCAGCGGGATGAACACATCGGTCGGGTCGGCGGCGCCGAGCTGCGCGCGGTAGGCAAAGATGGTGACCGGAAACAGGGTGACGGCGGCGGTATTGATGACCAGGAACAGGATCTGCGCGTCGGTGGCGGTATCCGGCACCGGGTTCAGCGTCTGCAGCTCGCGCATCGCCTTCAGACCCAGCGGCGTGGCGGCATTGTCGAGGCCGAGCATATTGGCGGCGATATTCATGGTCATGCTGCCCAGCGCCGGATGGCCGTCCGGCACGCCGGGAAACAGGCGGCGGAACAGCGGCGCCAGACCGCGTGCCATCAGCGCGATCAGCCCGGCGCGCTCGCCGATCTTCATGATGCCGAGCCACAGTGTCATGACGCCGGTCAGCCCGAGGGCGATCTCGAAGCCGGTGCGGGCGGTGTCGAACATGGCCCGCACCAGCGCCGGCAGGATATCGGCATTGCCGAACACCAGCGTCTGGACGAAGGCGGACACGACGGCGACCAGAATGAATCCGGCCCAGATGACATTCAGCAGCATGGTGCGCACAGGAGGAGTGATGGCGCGGCCATGATACGGGGGCGGTTCCGGCGCGGCCAGCGGCCTGGCGGGCGCCCGGTGCTAGCGACCGTCCTTGCGGCGTTCGGTCACGCTTTCGCCGGCAATGCCCCAGTTGTCGGTCTCCACCTCGTCGATGATGACAAAGGTGGTGGCCGGGTTCTTGCCGAGCACATCGGCCAGCAACCGGGTGGCGCCTTCGATCAGGCGCTGTTTCTGTTCGGCGCTGGCGCCTTCGCGGGTAATGCGGATATTGACATAAGGCATGGCGGGTTCCAGTTCAGGGTTGGGGTGGGGAAACGGAGCGGCGGCTGCCGCAGGCGGCCGGCACCAGCGGCAGCGCCAGCAGCAGGGCGGCGCCGGCGATCAGGCACGGCAGGGCGAAACTGCCGCTGCTGTGGCGCAGCCAGCCGGCCAGCAGCGGACCGGCCAGCTGGCCGAGGCCATAGGCGGCGACGATCCAGGCCAGCGGATGATGATTCGGCCGCAGCGGCAGCGAGCGGGCCAGCGGCATGACCAGCGTGACCGTGCCCATGAAGGTGCCGCCGATCAGCACGGCAGTCAGGTACAGGCCGGCCTGGGTCGGCCACAGCGCGGGCAGGGCGGCGCCGATCGCCTGCAGCAGCAGGTTCAGCGTCAGCATCGGTGCGGTGCCGTAGCGGTGGTTGGCTTTCGCCCACAGGATGGGCGACGGCATGGCGGCGAGGCCGGCGACCAGCCAGATCCAGCCGCCGGCACGGGTGTTGCCCAGTGTCTCGGCCGCCAGAGTGGGCAGATAGGTGGCAGCGATGATGTAGCCGAAACCGGCCAGCCCGTACAGCCAGGTCAGCGCGGACTGGGACACGGCGCTCCGGGTGGCCGGCGCGGCCTGCGCCGAGCGCGGTGCGGCAAGTGGCCGGGCAATCCAGGCCAGCGACAATAGTCCGAGCAGCGCGCCCAGCGCCCAGGTGACGGCCGACGACAGGCCGAGTCCTTCACCAAGGCCGGACAGCAGGCCGGACAGCACGATGCCGACGCCGACGCCGGCAAACAATATGCCCCGGGTGGCGGCATCCGCACGCGGCAGCACCAGGGTCGAGATGCAGACGAACATCAGCGCTGACGCAAAGCCGGCGACAAAGCGCAGCGCCGACCACAGCGCCGGCGGGCAGTCCGGAATCATGGCGGCCATGGTCAGCACCGTCAGCCCGGCGCCGGCCATCAGCCCGCGCCGCAGGCTGAGCCGGCGCGCGAGCGGGTAGCGTGCCATCACCATGCTGCCGGCCAGGTAGCCGGCATAGTTCCAGAATGCCAGCGCCGAGCCGTCGGCCAGTGTCAGCCGCTGCTCGGCCAGCATCGGCGGCAGCATCGAGGTATAGAAGAAGCGTCCCAGCCCCATGGCGAGGCAGAGTGCGACGAGACCGTAGAGGCCGGGGCGGGACGTGTGGACGGGCATGGGGGCTTCCGGGCTGGGCTGATCTTCAGACTAGCCAATATTGATCATCATCAGAAACGATTTAATATGAACACATCGTTCGTTATTGATGATCCGGAAGGCCGTTGCAATGGAATTGTCCAGCCTCAGACTGTTTACCGCCGTGGCCGAGCAGGGGGGCGTGACCCGGGCGGCGCAGGCGCTGCACTGCGTGCAGTCGAACGTCTCCGCCCGCTTGCGCCAGCTGGAAGACGAGCTCGGCACGGCGCTGTTCCATCGCGACCGGCGGCAGATGATCATGACCCCGGCCGGGCGCGAGCTGCTCGGTTACGCACGGCGGCTGACCGCGCTGGCGGATGAAGCGCGCGAGGCGGTGCGCGGTGCGGCGCCGTCGGGCCAGCTGCGGCTCGGTTCGATGGAAACCACGGCGGCGATACGTCTGCCACTGCCGCTGGCTGATTATCACCGCCGTTATCCGGCCGTTCACCTGTCACTGGAAACCGGGCCGACGCGGACGCTGATCGACCAGGTCTGCGACTACCGGCTGGACGCCGCGTTCATTGCCGGGCCGGTTTCCGACCCGCAGCTGGATGGCTGCCGGCTGTGGCGCGAGGAGCTGGTGCTGGTGACTGAAGCCGGCCACGCTCCGGTCGGCCAGGCGGCCGACCTGCCGGCGCCGACGCTGCTGGCCTTTCGCGCCGGCTGTGCCTATCGCGAACGGCTGGAGCACTGGTGCCGTACCGAAGGCGTGTTTCCGGCCTCGATTCTTGAATTCGGCTCCTTCCAGGCCATCCTCGGCTGCGCGGCCGCCGGCATGGGCATTGCGCTGTTGCCGAAGACGGTGGTCGATGCCCAGCGCGACATGCACCTGCCGCTGGCGCTGCACCGCCTGCCCAGTGCCGTTGCCGATGCGGAAACCTGGCTGGTGTGGCGGCGCGACCGGGCGCCACGCGCCCTGCTGGCGCTGGTCGAACTGCTCGGGCCCGGCCCGTCAGCCGATCAGCATGCGGCGCGCGATGCCGCCGCGCCATGCTAGACTCTGCCGCCTGCTTTTCATCCGGCATCCGCATGAAACTTTCGTCACAGACCGTACTTCGCTGGCTGAGCGCCACTCTGCTGGCCGTGTCGCTGACCGCGTGCTCGCCGTCGGCGATGCAGGCGTGGTGGGCCGACTCGGTCGTCAGCGGCAAGGGGTTCGTGTCGAAGACGCTGGATCTGCCCGACGGGCGACTGGCCTGGCGCGAAGCCGGCAGCGGCCAGCCGGTGTTGCTGCTGCACGGTTTCGGCGGCAACGGGCTGGTGAACTGGCAGGCGCAGATGACTGACCTGGCGCGCGACCACCGCGTGCTGGTGCCGGACCTGCTGTGGTTCGGCGCGTCGACCTCGCAGCGCCCGCCCTCGCTGGATGCGCAGGCGGCGGCGCTGGCCGCGCTGCTCGAACGACTGGACCTGCGCGAGGTCAGAGTGGTGGGCCTGTCCTATGGCGGATTTGTCGCCCAGGCACTGACGCGCCGGGTGCCGGAGCGGATCAGCCAGCTGGTCATGGTGGACTCGCCGGGCTGGATCTACACCGACGCCGATGCCCGCGACCTGCTGTCCCGGGCCGGGGTGCCGTCGGCCGAAGCGCTGTTCGTGCCGGATACGCCGGAAGCGCTGCGGCGGCTGGTCAGGCTGGTCTACTCGCATTCTTCCCGCGATGCCCCGGACTGGGTGCTGCGCGATGTGCTCCAGTACTATTTCGCCGGTCGCCGGCCGTCGCAACTTGCGCTGATCCGCGAACTGAATGCCAACCGCGATCACTATGTTGCCACCCTGGACCCGGCGCAGCCGTGGCCGCTGCCGGTGGTGATCTGGGGCAGCGATGACCGGATTTTCCCGCTGCCGATCGGCCAGCGTCTGGCCCGCGCACTGAATGCGCGGCTGATCGTGGTGCCGGGGGCCGGCCACAATCTGCCGGTCGACCGGCCGGAACACGCGACGCGGGCGCTGCGCGATGCGCTCGCCATGACCCGCTGACTCAACAAGGATTTTGCCTGGATGCTGACAACCCTTCTTGCCTTCCTGGTCGCACTCGGCGTGCTGGTCACGTTCCACGAGTTCGGTCACTACTGGGTCGCCCGACGCCTTGGCGTCAAGGTGGTCCGGTTCTCCATCGGCTTCGGCAAGCCGCTGGTGACCTGGCGGCGCGGCGAGACCGAGTGGGCGCTGGCGCCGATCCCGCTGGGCGGCTATGTGAAGATGCTCGACACCCGCGAGGACGTGGCCGTGCTGCCGGAGGAGCGGGCGCGGGCGTTCGATCTGCAGCCGGTCTGGCACCGGATCGCCATCGTGGCGGCCGGACCGGTCGCCAACATGCTGCTGGCGGTGGTGCTGACCTGGCTGACCCTGCTCAATGGCGTCGAGGGCATCCGCCCGGTCATCGGCATGGTGGCGCCGGACACGCCGGCGGCCATGGCCGGGCTGCGCGCCGGACAGTCGGTGGTGTCGATCAATGGCGAAGCGGTCGAGGACTGGCAGCAACTGCGGCTGCAACTGGTGGACGGCGTGACCGATCGCGGCTCGCCGCTGGTGGTCGGCATCAGCGATGGCGGCGTCGAACGCAAGGTGAGCATTCCGCCAGCCCAGCTGGCCAATCTGGACATCGAACGCGGCATCGGGCCGTTCGGCCTGTCGCCGCTGCGGCTGACGACCCGGCTGGCCTATATCGAGGCCGGCAGCGCCGCCGACCGCGCCGGGCTGCGGACCGAGGACACCGTGCTGGCCGTCAATGGCGTGGCACTGGACGGTGACTGGACACGGCTGGTGACCGCCGTGCTGCACAGCGGCGGCAAGCCGCTGGCGCTGACGGTCGAGCACAGTGGCGCCGCGCCGCGCACGGTCAACGTCACGCCGCAGCGTGCCACGCCGGACGGTCCGTGGCGGCTGGGCATTGCGCCGGCACCGGACGCCGACTGGATGAACGGGCTGCAGTTCCGCCGCGATCCCGGCCTGCTGGGCGGGATCGGCGAAGCCTTCACCCAGACCTGGCAGTCGGTATCGCTGACCACGCGGATGATCGGACGCATGGTGACCGGAGACGTGTCACCGGCCAGCATCAGCGGGCCGATCACCATGGCCGACTACGCCGGCAAGAGCGCGCGCGCCGGCTGGGAAGCCTTCCTGGATTACATGGCCTTGATCAGCATCAGCCTCGGCGTACTCAACCTGCTCCCCATTCCGCTGCTGGACGGCGGGCATTTGCTGTATTATGCGGCCGAGATCATTCGTGGTCGGCCGCTGTCTGCGCGAGCGCAGGAAATCGGCCGCCGCATCGGGTTCTCGGCACTGGCCGCCCTGATGTTATTTGCTTTTTTCAACGACATAACCCGTCTTTTTGCGGGATAACCGCCACCTTATGAAATTGACACACATTGCCGCGGCCGTCATCGGGCTGATCGCGCTGCCGGCCTGGGCCGTAGCGCCCTTTGTTGTCCGTGACATCCGGGTCGAGGGCTTGCAACGCACCGAGCCCGGCACGGTATTCAACTACCTGCCGCTCAAGGTGGGGGATACGTTTACCGACGATCGGGCCGAATCCTCCATCAAGGCGCTGTTCGCCACCGGCTTCTTTAATGATGTCCGGGTGGAGACCGAAGGCGACGTGGTTATCGTGTCGGTTGACGAGCGCCCGGTCGTTGCCCAGTTGAGCATCAACGGTTCCAAGGAGTTCGACAAGGAACAGTTGAAGAAGGCCCTGAAGGAAAACGGTCTCGCCGAGAGCCGGATTTTCGACCAGGCGCTGCTCGACCAGGCCGTCCAGGAACTCAAACGGCAGTATTTCAGCCGGGGCAAGTACTCGGTCGAAATCAAGCCGTCGGTCAGCAAGCTCGATCGCAACCGGGTTGCCGTCACGCTCGATATCAGCGAAGGCGCTGCCGCGCGCATCAAGCAGATCACCTTCGTCGGCAACAATGCCTACGATGCCGACGATCTGACCGACCAGATGCAGCTGTCGACCCCGGGCTGGTTCTCGTGGATCACCAAGGACGACCAGTATTCGAAGCAGAAGCTGACCGGTGACCTGGAGAAGCTGCGCTCGTTCTATCTGAACCAGGGCTACTTCGAGTACAACATCGACTCGACCCAGGTTTCCATCAGCCCGGACAAGAAGGACATGTTCATTACCGTGAACATGACCGAGGGCAAGAAGTACAAGGTGACCGACGTCAAGCTGGCCGGTGACCTGATCGTGCCCGAGAGTGAACTGAAGCCGCTGCTGGTCATCCAGCCGGGCGAAGTGTTCACCCGCGACAAGATCAACCAGTCGGTTACCGCGCTGACCGATCGCCTCGGCCAGGACGGCTATGCGTTCGCCAACGTCAACGCCGTGCCGGAAGTGAACAAGGAAAAGGGCGAAGTCGCCTTCACCTTCTTTGTCGACCCGGGCCGCCGCACCTATGTGCGCAAGATCAACGTGACCGGCAACACCCGGACCCGCGACGAAGTCGTGCGCCGTGAAATGCGCCAGATGGAAGCCGGCTGGTACGACGCCAAGAAGATCAAGCGCTCGAAGGAACGCCTCGACCTGCTTGGATACTTCACCGACGTCAACGTCGAGACCCCGGCCGTGCCCGACACCGCCGACCAGGTCGACGTGAACTTCAAGGTGACGGAAAAGCCGACCGGCAACGTGACGCTGGGCGCCGGCTACGCGCAGGACGAAGGTCTGATCCTGTCCGCCGGGATTTCGCAGTCGAACTTCTTCGGCTCGGGCAAGGCCGTCAGCGCGTCGTTCAACACGTCGAAGCTGAACCGCTACCTGAACTTCTCCTTCACCGACCCGTACTTCACCGAAGACGGCGTGTCGATCGGCTACGATGCCTACTATCGTCGCTACTCGCCGAACGAGACCAATACCCAGCAGTACCGCACCGACACCGTCGGCGCCGACGTCCGCTTCGGGATTCCGATCACCGAATACGACACGATCAACACCAGCCTCGGTGTCGAGCAGACCAAGGTCAAGGTCTTCGACAGCAGCCCGAGCCGCTACAAGAAGTATGTTGATGACTTCGGCACCAACAACCTGAACTATCTTTGGAAGGTAGGCTGGGCACGCGACACGCGCGACAGCTACCTGTGGCCGACCACCGGCCGCATTTCGCGCATCAACTACGAAATGTCGGTCCCGGGCAGTGACATCAACTACATGCGCCTGGTTGGCAGTCAGCAGACGTTCTTCCCGCTGACCAAGCGGCTGGTGCTGGCGCTGAATGGCGAACTGGGTGCGGTGCAGAGCTACGGCAAGACCGATTCGGTGCCGTTCTTCCAGAACTTCTACCTGGGTGGTATCGGTTCGGTGCGCGGTTACGAGAACGCGTCGATCGGCAAGAAGGACGAGAATGACGATGCCTACGGTGCAACCCGTCGTGCCATCATCAATGCCGAACTGCTGTTCCCGTTCCCGGGCATGAAGGATGACAAGACGCTGCGTGCGTCGGCGTTCTTCGATGCCGGTACGCTGTGGGGCGGCGATGGTTCGACCGCAACCTGGCGTGACAATGTGCGCTACTCTACCGGTCTGGCCCTGTCGTGGCTGTCGCCGATGGGCCCGATGAAGTTCAGTTACGCGTTCCCGCTGAAGAGTGAAGACAGCGGTGAAAACAAGGATAACCTGCAGCGCTTCCAGTTCTCGCTGGGCACAACGTTCTGACCTGAGGGGGATGCATGAATCTGTCCCGCATTTTGCTGCCGATGCTGGCGTTGACCATTGCGATGCCGGCCCTGGCCGATTTCAAGATGGGTTACGTCAATATCGAGCGCCTCTACCGCGAGGCGGCGCCGGCCGTCGCCGCGCAGAAGCGGCTTGAGCAGGAGTTCGCCGGTCGCGATGGCGAACTCAAGCAGCTGGCTGACAAGGCCCGCGACCTGAAGCAGACGCTCGACAAGGGCAAGCTCAGCGCGAACGACCGCAAGTCGAAGGAGCTCGATCTGGTCTCCATCGAGCGGGAGTTCCAGCAGAAGCAGGGCCAGTTGCGGGCGGAGTTCACCACGCGCCGGAACGAGGAATTCGCTTCGGTGCTGGACCGTGCCAACCAGGCGGTGCTCGACATCGCCAAGAAGGAAGGTTACGACCTGATCGTGCAGGAAGCGGTTTACGTCAACCCGAAGCACGATCTGACCGAACGCATCCTGAAGGCGATGGACAACTGAGCACTGTGCGTACGGTGCAACACGCGGCCGGCCTAGTCGGCCGCGGTTTTTTTGCAAGGCCATCATGCTGACCCTGAACGATCTGGTCGCCCGGCTGGGCGGCGAACTGCATGGTGATGGCGAACGGGTCATCACCGGCGTGAACACGCTGTCCGCAGCCGCGGATGGCGATATCGCCTTCGTGACCATCAAGCACGCCGCACAGGCGGCGACCAGCGCCGCTGCGGCGCTGATCGTCCCGACCGCACTGGCGGGCACGCTGGCACAGCCGCATGTCGCCGTTCGCGATCCGCAGTTGTACTTTGCCCGTGTCGCCACGCTGTTTCACCCGCTGCCGGTCGCGGTGCCTGGCGTGCATCCTTCCGCCCATGTCGCCGCCAGCGCCCGCGTGGCGCCGGATGCGCAGATCGGGCCGAACGTATTTGTCGGCGAAAATGCCGTTATCGGCCATGGTGTCATACTGTCGGCCGGCGCCTGCGTCGGCGACGGGGCGGTCATCGGCGACGGCACGCTGCTGTATGCGCATGCGGTGGTCGAGCACCATTGCGAGATCGGCCTGCGCTGCATCCTGCATCCGGGCTGCGTGATTGGCGCCGACGGCTTCGGCAACGCGTTTGCCGGCGACCACTGGGAAAAAATTCCGCAGATCGGCCGCGTGCTGATCGGCAACGACGTCGAGATCGGCGCCAACACCACGGTCGACCGTGGTGCACTGGGCGATACCGTGATCGAGGACGGTGTCCGCCTCGACAACCTGATCCACATCGCGCACAACTGCCGGATCGGCAAGCACACTGCCATGGCGGCCTGCGTCGGCGTGGCCGGCAGCACCCGCATTGGCGCGTACTGCCTGATGGGCGGGGCGGCGATGATTTCCGGCCATCTCGATATCGGCGACCGGGTGCAGGTCTCCGGCGGTACGCTGGTGGCCAAATCCATCCGCACCCCCGGCGTCTATACCGCCGTCTACCCGCTGGCCGAACATCGCGACTGGCTGACCAATGCCGCGCGGGTGCGCCAGATCGGCAGCCTGTTCGACCGCATGAAGGCGCTGGAGCAAGAACTTGACGCCCTTAAGCGCCGGGACGGCAGCGGCGAATGAACACCAGTGCCACGGTGCTGTGCCAACCGTTGGCAGCAACTTACGAATTCAAGACAGGAAGACCCTCATGAGCGACGTCTCCAACCATATCGACATCCGCGGCATCATGAAGCTGCTGCCCCATCGCTATCCGTTCCTGCTGGTCGACCGCGTGCTGGACATCGAAATCGGCAAGCGTATCCGGGCGATCAAGAACGTGACCGCCAACGAACAGTTCTTCGTCGGTCACTTCGAGCAGTACCCGGTCATGCCGGGCGTGCTGATCATCGAAGCGCTGGCGCAGGCCGCCGGCATCCTGGCCATCAAGACCCATGATGGCGACGTGCGCCAGGAAAATGCGCTGTACTTCTTCGTCGGCATCGACAACGCCCGCTTCAAGCGCCAGGTGGTGCCGGGTGACCAGCTGGTGTTCGAAGTGGAAATGCTCCGCGTCGCCCGCGGTATCGGCAAGTTCTCCGCCCGTGCCCTGGTCGATGGCGAAGTCGCCTGCGAAGCCGAACTGATGTGTGCCCGCCGGGAGATCTGACATGTCGATTCACCCTACGGCCCTGATTGACCCCGCCGCGCAGATCGACACTGATGTCGAGATTGGCGCGTACGCGGTCATCGGTCCGCACGTGAGTGTCGGCAAGGGCAGCAAGATCGGTCATCACACCGTGGTCGAAGGCCATACCCGCATTGGCGAGAACAACACCGTGTTCCCGTTCGCCTCGCTGGGCCAGGCGCCGCAGGACAAGAAATACGCCGGCGAGGAAACCCGCCTCGAAATCGGCAACGGCAATACCATCCGCGAATTCTGCACCCTGAACCTCGGCACGGTGCAGGACGTGGGCGTGACCCGGGTCGGCAACGACAACTGGATCATGGCCTACGTGCATATCGCGCATGACTGCCAGGTCGGCGATCACTGCATCCTGGCCAACAACGCCACGCTGGCCGGTCACGTGACCCTCGGCGACTGGGTGGTGCTTGGCGGCCTGACCGCACTGCACCAGTTCTGCCATGTCGGCGCCCATGCCATGACGGCCGGCGGCTCGATCGTGGTGCAGGACATTCCGCCGTACGTGATGGCCGCCGGCAACCATGCGTCGCCGGTCGGCATCAACAGCGAAGGGCTGAAGCGTCGCGGGTATTCCGCCGAGGCGATCAAGGCCATCCGCATGGCGTACAAGCAGCTCTACCGCAACGGACTGAGCTTCGACGATGCGAAGGCGCAGATCGCGAAGGGGTCGGAAACGGTGACCGAGCTGGCTCTTTTCAACGAATTCTTCGCCCGGACCACGCGCGGCATCATCCGCTAAACCATGACGCTTTTTCACCGCACGACTTCCTTTCGAGTAGCCATGGTCGCTGGCGAAGCCAGCGGAGACGGCCTGGGTGCTGCCCTGATGGCGGCGCTGAAGGCGCTGCATCGCGACATCGAGTTCGTCGGCATCGGCGGACCCCGGATGCAGGGGGAGGGGCTGAACAGCCTGTACCCGCAGGAGGCGCTGGCCGTGCGCGGCTACGCCGAAGTGATCCGCAGCCTGCCGCGCCTGCTGCGCATCCGCCGTGGCCTCAAGCGCGCGCTGCTTGATGAACGCCCGCACGTGTTCATCGGCATCGACGCACCCGATTTCAACCTCGGGCTGGAAACCGCGCTGAAGCGTGGCGGTGTGCGCACCGTGCACTACGTCAGTCCGTCGATCTGGGCATGGCGCGGCGAACGCATCCACAAGATCAAGCGCGCGGTCGACCATGTGCTGGCGCTGTTCCCGATGGAAGCGCCGCTGTACAAGGCTGCCGGCGTGCCGGTCACCTATGTCGGCCATCCGTATGCCGACAACTTCGACCTGGAACCGGACCGCGAAGCGGCGCGCAAGGTGCTGCGCGTGGCGCAGGACGTGCCGGTGTTCGCCGTGCTGCCCGGCAGCCGCGTGTCCGAAGTCGACTACATGGCGCCGCTGTTCATCGCCACCATGCGCCGGCTGCTGGCCTCACGCCCGGATGCCCAGTTTGTGGTGCCGATCGCGACCCGGCCGACCATGGAACGCTTCCGCCACCACCTTTACGCCGAAAAGGCCGAAGACCTGCCGATCCGCGTGCTGTTTGGCCATGCGCGTGAAGCGATGGTCGCTTCCGACCTGGTACTGGCCGCCAGCGGCACGGCAACGCTGGAAGTGGCGCTGGCCAAGCGGCCGATGGTCATCAGCTACAGGGTGTCCAACAGCACGTATCGGCTGGTGAAAAAGAAACTGCGCCTGCCGTACGTGGGCCTGCCGAATATCCTGTCCGGCCGCTTTGTCGTACCGGAGCTGCTGCAGGATGACGCAACCGCCGACAACATCGCCCAGGCCGCACTGAACGCGCTGGACGACCCGCGCTACCGCGAATGGCTGTCGAAGCGTTTTGCGAGCCTGCACCGCGAGCTGCAGCGCGACGGCGCCAGCCTGGCCGCGCGCATCGTGCTGCAGATCGCCGGCGTCGGCTCACGCTGATCCCCGCCAGGCCCCGCCGCTACTGGCTTGCGGGGCTTGACGGCGGCGGCGGCAGTCTTTATTATTCGCACCCTCAGTCAGCGAACGATTCGCGGCTCGGGACAGTTTATGGAATGCCGATTCATCGACATTCCGCAGGTCAGGTTGCCGTTGTAGCTCAGTTGGTAGAGCAACTGATTCGTAATCAGTAGGTCGAGTGTTCGATTCACTTCAACGGCACCAGTAGAATCAAGGGGTTAGACGGTCTCAACGTCTGACCCCTTTTTTGTTTGTGCCGGATTTGTGCCAAACCCTCCCAAAATCGAATCCAGCCGTTTGGCATGCTCGCCCAGGTGAGCGGGCGCCAGGTGCGCGTAACGGCGAACCATTTCGATGCTCTCCCAGCCCCCCATTTCCTGTAGCGCCGACAATGGCACGCCGGCCTGAACCAGCCAGCTGGCCCAGGTATGCCGCAGGTCATGGAACCGGAAATCCGTGATCCCGGCCCGGCGCAGGCTCGCGCGCCAGGCGGTGTTTGCATCCAGTCGCATCAGCCGTCCCTCATAGGTGAACACGAACCGCCGGTGCCGACCGAGCTGCTCGGAAATGACCGCGCAGGCCGAGTCGTTCAGCGCAACGCCGATCGCCCGGCCGGCTTTGGCCTGATCCGGGTGGATCCACGCGACCCGTCGCTGCAGGTCGACCTGTGACCACTCCAGATTGATGATGTTGGAGCGGCGCAGACCGGTGGCCAGAGCGAACCGAATGATCGCAGCCAGATGCGGCGGCGCGCATTCGATCAGCCTCGCGGCCTCTTCGTTGGTCAACCAGCGAATCCGGCGATTCGGCGTTTTGGCTTTGGCCATGGCAGGGGCCTTGTCCAGCCATCCCCATTCATCCTGCGCTCGGCGCATCAGCGATCGCATCCACGTCAGGTAGTGGTTCCGGGTCGAGTCGGTTACCGGCTGGCCAGTGATCCGTGACGCCCCTTTCCCTTTCCCGCGACGATGAATCAGTTCGCTCACGGCCGCCTTGATCTCGTCCGCCGTGATGCCGGCCAGCGATCGGCCACCGAAATAGGTCAGGAAGTACCTGATCTTCGACTTGTCGTCGTCCAGGCTCTTTTTGCTGGCCTTCTCCCTGAGCCAGCGCAGCGCCGCCTCATCAAACGTCTTGTCGGGCTTGTCGCCCAGCCGTTCCTGTCTCCATGCTCCCGCCTTCAGTTGGTCGTACAGTTCCTGGGCGGATTTTTTGTCGCTGGTTTCAAGAGATCGTCTAACTCTCTTGCCACTCGGCGTCGTGTAATCGGCCCACCATGTTGAGCCGCGCAATCGGATACCCATGTTCCATCCTTTCGCGCGCCCGGATTGTGCGCGCCTGCATTTTCGAGCGAGACGAGGTAGGCGACAAGCGCCGAGCGACGGAAGACCCGGGTCTTCCCGGGTTTCGACGACGGGATCTTGTTGCCGGCGACCAGGTAGCGGAGCTTTCGTTCGCTGACCTGCAGGAATCGAGCCGCTGCGTTGAGGGGGAGCGTTTCCTCCATCAGATCGAGCGTGGCCATTTGCTGCCTCCATAAAAGTAAAGCCGCCCGTAGGCGGCCGTTGTTGGTGTGTCGTGCGTCATGCTGCCTGTCGGTCCAGCTCATTGCGGATCAGCACGCTGTCGCGCACATCCCCAATCAGCGTGACGCTGAGGCCACGGTAGATGGCGCGCAGCTCGTCAACTGCCCGTCGCGCGTCGGCCAGCTCCCGGGCCAGCACCTGGCCGCCATCCCGCAGACGAACGAATACGGCCTCGATCGGCATGATCGGGAGCGTCCGCCGCATGCGCTGCTGGAGCAGGCGCCAGAAATCCAGCCGGCCGTCGAATGCCGGCCCAGTCCGGTACCACTGGCCGTCCCCGGCCCGAAATACCGGTATGTCGTCCTGGTCGACCAGAATGGCGCCCTCGGTATCCAGGCGGTGGAGCAGGTCGTCGATTTCGGCGAACGCCTGATAGACGCCGATGACGGTCGGTTTGATGTGCCGTCGGTGTGTGCATGCCATGTCGGCTCTCCATAAAAGCAAAGCCGCCCATCAGGGCGGACGTGAATTTTTGCGTGCTGTTTTCTATCGTTGAACCTCAAACCCGGTGGCGCCTACTCCCCTATGGCGCTGCCGGGTTTTTTTGCTCGGGCCGGGCGGCGTCGATGGCGGCGCTCAGTGCATCGTAGTCACGGCGATAGACCGGGTGCCGCTCTGCGGCATGTCCCAGCGCCAGCACGGCTTTCCTGCATGCCGCCAGCAGCTGATCGTTCTGCGCCCGCAGGCCGGCTATCTCGTCACGGTCGAGGTAGACGTTCGCCTGCAGCTCGTCGGCCTGCATGGCCTGAGAGTCCACCTGCGGCACCTCGGGCGCGGCGGCGAGCATGGCGTCGCCGAATGCTGTCGTTTCATGTCGGCCAAATCCAAGCGACCGAACTGCGCCCAGGCGCTCCAGGCGCTTCATGGCCTCTTTCGACACGTCGTGCTCGTCGGTGTCCCAGTCCTCGGCGCACTCGGCAAAGCGGATCAGGGCTTTCATGTCGTCAGCGGACAGCAGCCAGGCCGGCAGGGCTGGAGTATTTGTGTCGGTCATGATTGTGCTCCCCGGGCGCGGTCCAGCCGCTCGATCTCGGCCAGGATCAGTGCGCCGGCTTTGACCAGATCGCGGCGGGGCAGTCCCGGCTTCCACCACGAGTAATCCCACGGCCAGCCAGCCGGGCCCATGAGTTGCTTCAGTCGTTCCTGCTGATGGGCGTTGATGGCGTAGCAGGCTGCGGCCTGTGCAAGTTCGCCATGGCTATGAACGTCGTCATGTTCCGGCGTCCATCCCTCAGCGCTTACCTGCCGCTGGCGCTCGGCCAGCACGTCGCGGGCGGCGGCCGGCTGCGGCGCCTCGGGCGCGGCGGCGAGCATGGCATCCCGGCATGCATTCCAGCCGTCCCGGTACGCCAAGTCCGGTTCCATGTCTGCCGGCATATACGGAGCGTCGCTGCAGTCGATTTCACCCGGCACGGCCGGCTGAGCGGCTACCGGCTCGGCGTAGAGCGGTTCGGCCCACTCATCCCCGTCAGCCAGTTCAACATCGGCTGCAAGGTCATGCAGGGAATGGGTATGGCTATGCCTCCACGCCACCGGCTCCGGCCTCGGCACGCTGGCGATGACCGCCGGCAGGTCGATTCGGTCACGGCAAACCGTTCGTAAGGCAGGCATTTCCACAATGACGGTCTCGTCTAAAACAGCATCGCGCACGGCCTCGGCCACGCGGGTCAGATAGTCATCCATTCCTGTCTCCTGAAATGCAGAACCGCCCGGGGTGGGGCGGTTCGTTGTGTGTTCATCGCGGGTCATGGCTATTCCTCGCCCTGATCGCCGGTATCACCACCAGCCAGCGGTGCATCCGCGCCTGCCAGAGCGCTAGCGTGCGGATCAGCCGCCAGAGGCGTGCCGGGATTCGATTGCTTCCAGGCATCGGCCCCGCTCCGTTCGGTGATGTGATGGTCCTGGCCGTAGCCGTGGTAGGTACTCATGCTGCAATCCTTTCTCTCTCGCCCGGGGCAAATACCGTCACCAACCCCGTGTCGCTGGTAATGAGCCAGCCGTGCGCCTCCAGCAGACCCATGGCTGCCTCAACGCTCGCCCAGAACTGGTCAGCGCATTCCGGTGGGGCGCCATCAGGAATAGCGCCTGGCGTGGCCATAATCGGGTCGTGCCAGAGGATCCATCCGCCGTCATGGCGGCGCTCGATCAAGCTGACGTCCAGTCCTGTTTCAATGAGCACGCGGGCAGATCGGAGCTCGTCTTCTGTTGGCGGGCCATCGAAGTCCAACTGGAGCTGGCTGTCGTCCATGCAATGACCTCCATATGTTCAGCCGGCACCCAGCCGCACGCCGGGAGCGTGCCGGGTGTCAGTGGGGTGTCGAAAACGACAAACCCGCCGGATGGGGCGGGTTCTGGGTTGAAGGCTGGGAATTTCTTAAGATAGAGTGATTATTCAGATGCAAATCATAAGTGTGTGATGACTGGTGTCGGCCACTTGCTGACAAAGGAAAGCTTTAACTATCCGGCTGATGAACGGCCGGCGTTAGTAGAAAAGTTGCCATCAGCTTTTGAGTTTAGCTGTGGCTCGTTATGGCCGCCCGCTGCAGCGAATTGTTAGGCAAACTAGCCATGGACTTCATCAAACGTCAGTTTAAAAGCGCCATGCGCCGGAGAGGCTTTGTAAAAGCGCAAGTGGCTTAGGTCCCAGGTCGCGCAACTCTTGATAATTTCATGAATTTTTTCATCGGGTGTTTTGCATCCGAAGTGAATGGTTTTAATTGCCTTTCGTGAAATTTGGTACGTTTTTACAGATTCTTTAAAAATACGTAGTTCCTCCTCGTACGCCCAACTCTTTGATTTGGTACTAATATTTTTTTTGATGGATTCCTTCTGTTTCGCGAAGTAATCAAGTGGCTCGTACTCATCAACATATGAAACACGGAATGGAATTTCAAAAAATTCAGGGTCTTCCAGAATGTCTAACCCAATTACCATCCCTGTATGACTGGAAGCATAATGGGACCACATCAATATTTGATCATAGTTACTGGATAACGAAAGTATCCCTCGTGAATTTATAGCCTTGGCTCTTGAATTAATGGCCATATTTCTTATGGATGATGGATCGTCGGAAAATTTTTTTTTGATATTCGATCTCTTCTTTGAGGAAAATCCGTGCTTATCGATGTATGCCTCAATATCCTCCTCGCTATGCTGAAGAACTTCAGAAAGATTGCAATCAAATGGGTCATTGAATGTTGGTGCGCTGGCAAACCAAAATTCTGACTTCTTCAGGATTTCCAGTGATCGTTTTTCACCTTCCCCGTCATCAAGAGGGCGGTACTTATATAGATTCTGAGGAAAATTTCCTTCCATTACGCCTTGTTTAATAATTTCAGCATTTGATAGCATAATAATCATTTTTCTTGGTAGAATTTATATGGACGGTGGAGTCCGCATATCAATTAATATTGACGACAGAATTTATAGCACACTCCGATTGATGCGAAAAGACTTTGTCATAACACGGTCCCAATGATAGCTGCTAGCTGCCTGCTATTCCCTATCCACCGGCAGCTCGCCGCCAAGCGCTTCGATCAGCTCGCCGATCAGGCCGCGCAGCTCGCCGACCATCAGCAGCAGGGTGGCGTCGAACAGCGCCTCGGCATCGTCGCCGTCCTGATTGGCCTCGTCCTCGATCACGTCGAGGAACTGCACGCGTTTCAGCTCCAGCTTGTCGGTCAGCACAAAGCGGATGCGCTCTTGCCAGATCAGGCCGAGGCTGGTCACCTGCTTGCCGGTGTCGACGTGCTGGCGAACCTCCTGCGCGGTCAGGTCCTGCCGACTGGCGCGGATGCGCGCGCCGTCATCGCCCGGCGACTGCATCAGGGCGTCACTGTCCAGCTCGAACCCGGCCGGCGCGCCCTCGGTCAGCCACAGCGTCATGGCCGTGGCCGGCGACAACAGCGTGCGCGGCAGGCGGGCCGGGAACGGCGGAAATTGTTCACGGATAGCGCTGACCAGGCTCTCGGCCTTGGCGCCACCGGCATCGGCGACCAGCCAGCCAGACTGCAGGTCGATATAGCAGCGGCTGCGACTGCTCTTGGTGAATGCGCGCGGCAGCAGATCGTCCTCGACCGTCTCGCGCAGTTCCTTCTTTTCCTTGCGACCGACCTGGCGCAGTTCCTTTTCCTCGATCTCGGCCACCCGGCGTTCGACGAAGTCACGCACCACGGCGGCCGGCAGCACCTTGTCCTCGCGCTTCAGCGTCACCAGGGCGGCGGCGCCGGCGCGGGCCAGCATCTGGTCCGGCTTGTGCGGCGCGGCGGGGACGAAGCCGTCGCTGTACCAGTCCAGCCCGCCGCACGTGGCGAACGGATGCCGGGCCAGGGCGGTTTCGAGCTTGTCGAAATCGGGGAGATGCTTGGGGTCGAGGCGGAAGAGGGCGATTTGGCGAAACCACATGGCTGTGTCCTTTTTTCAGTCGTATTGTTCAGATGCAAGCGATTCAACGTCGTACTCGTCGATGTCCAGGTCAATGCTGGTTCGGCCAACGTACATAGACAGCAGCAGGCTATCGAATTGACCGATGACGTCCGGCACGCTGCCCGGAACGATGCTTTTCCCGTTGAGTTTGAGAGCGTAGACGGTGCCGTCATCGTCGATCGAGAGGCGGATACTGGCGCTATGGCTGCTGCTGATGCTCTCGTCTTCATCGAAACTCAACCAGCCGCCGCCATACTCGCTCGGCTTGTAGTTTGCGTAGAACGCATCTCCAGCCCCTTTGTGAAATCCTTCCCTGGCTTCCTGCATGAGATCCGACAGCTTGATCCGCTCGGGCACATCGGGGACGACATGATCAACCGCTTTTTTCATCGCGGCCTGGATGGTGGCGGCGTTGGCGCCATGCACGGCGTTTGTGATGGCGCTGTTAATCATGTGCTGGAATTTCGCGACATCACCGATATTGATGCCATGCGGCATGGCAGCCTTCATCTGGCTGGTTACCGCATTTTGGAATTCGGATCTGTAGCCGGTGGCATCATTGATGGCTGACTTCACTGCGTCGGCGATTGCTTTATCGACGATGGGTTGAATGCGTTCGGCGCTGACAGCCTGAGAAATGATGCTGGGCAGATCCAGCTCGATTTTGATTTCCATGGTGCGAATCCTTGAAATGAATCGCCCCGCTCATAGCGGGGCTGGTTGACCGTCGATGTATTGGCGGGTGGTGGTGACGGACCCCAGCGCCAAAATCTGTTTTCGGCGCCGCGTTCTGTTGGCCGAGACCAGTTGCCGAGACCTGGCCTCGGGCTGGTTCGCCCGCTGAAGCGCTGCAAGCGCCAATTCGCGCCGGTAGCAGCCGCAGGACTTCACCTTCCCTTTGCGCAGGTCACCGGGACGGACGCTGATGGAACCGCCGCAGCGACACCGGCAGAGAACGGTGCGCCCACCGAATATCCTGACGTCTGACGGACCGGATACGGTCAGCCGGCCGAACTGGCAACCGGCAAGGTCTGCGTGGATCATGCCGCTTTCTCTTTCTGCGGGTCATGCATGCCCTGAGCGGCCTGGATATGCTGAACCAGCGCGGAGCAGATCCGCGAGAAATCACTCGCGTGGTAGAGCTTCGCGGCCTTGTCCGTTGCCGCGTGCGTGAAGCCGAGACCTGCGAGCCCATCGGCCGTCAGGCTGATCGGCGACAGCCGTTCATTGATCTGACCGAGGCGCAGGGTCGGGGTCGACGTGGCTGGCACCGGGCTGGTCAGCGGATGCGTCAACGCCTTGCGTGGCCAGAGCTCGCCGGATTCTAGCGCGACCGGCTGAGGATCCTCGGGGATGTCGGCCGGCAGCCGTGCCACAGCCGCTGTTGCATCTTCCTCCGCCTTCTTTCGGGTGGCTTCCTGCGCCGCCTCGCGCGCCAGCTTGTCCGCCTCTTCCCTCCGGATGCGCTCACGCTCAGCTTCCAGACGCGCTTCCTCGGCCTTCTTGCGGGCGTCAATGCGCGTCCGGATGACCAGCTTGAAGTCATCGATCGGCTTGGCAGAAAGCTGTTGCAGGTCGGCCAGCAGGGCGCGATGCTCGGCAGCGTTCTCGGCGACCCATTCCAGTTTGGTGACCAGGTCAGCAGCCTGCAGGTCGATCGCGATCTTCGCGTTTGCCAGCGCGGTATCCAGCTTGTCCTGCATGCTGGTCAGCGTGCGCAGGCCCTTGATGGCGGCTGCGAAATCTGGCATCTGGTAGGCCAGCGTCAGGCCAACAATCCCTTCCTGCAGTCCGGCGACGTGCGCGGTATACGCGCCGCGCGCGGCCTCGATGCGTTCAGCCTTACGCCTGGCCTTCTCGCTGTCGAGCAGCTTCTCGGCCATCAGCCGGTTGTCGCGGACCAACTTGTGGAGTTGGTCCTTCTGGCGTTTGGCCTGGTCGATGCTTTGCACCTGAGCCAGCATCTGCGATTCAGCCGCGTCGAGTGCTTCCTCTGCCTTCTTCATGGCCTTGATCTGCAGGTCGAGATCGGCAAAGTCCTGATCCGTCTGCGGCTCGCGGATCAGCGTCTCGTCGAGGAATTCTCGCAGGGCAGCCTCGAACACGGAGAAGTTTTCGTGAACGGCGATTTCGCCGCTGATCTGGACGATGACGGCCGGCAGGTCGCGCACCGGCTCGGCCACGACCTCGGGCTTCACTTCGGGCGGCGTGTAGTCGACCAGGTCTCGGTCAAACTGAGCCCAGCCAGCCAGAATGCGATCGAACCATTCCGGGGACGGCAGCACTTCCATCCAGACCAGGTTTTCCCGCGTGCCGTTGGAGACGGTGAAGATGACCCGCTCGGCGCCGGTCACCAGCATGATCTGCTGGCACTGGGGCATGTGGTCGGCGGGCAGGATGCCGGCGGCAATGGATGTGGCCAGCTCGGTGTTCCATTGCTTGTGCTCGAACGCCGTGTCGTAGAGCATCGTCAGTCCGTCACACGAGGCTGACAGGTTCCCGCCAACATCTTCATTCGAGCACGTTACCGGGTAGAAATCCTCGCCGAGAATGTCCTCGATCAGCGGGCGGGCCATTGCCTCGACCTCATGGCCATAGTCGAGGATATTTTTCTGTACCCAGTCGCTGAATTCCTTCGGCGTACCGGTATGCTTCATATGCAGCAGCTCGGAGCGGGTCGTCTTTTTCGACAGACCCAGCATTGCAGCCGCTTCACTGGCGCCGTGGTGATTCAGCCGGAATGCGGCCCATTCGTCGCTGCCTTGGATCAGGTCGTGGATTTTCATTGCTGTGCCCCGTCATTGGCCCACGATGCGATTTCCATACGCTGATCGTTGGTCAGGTTGTGTTTTGTCTGGATGAACGCAATCAGATCGTTGACCGATCTGCCGGCCTTGAGTGCCTTCTTCCAGCCCTCGGCGTTCTTGTCGAACGTC
Organism: Microvirgula aerodenitrificans DSM 15089; assembly: GCF_000620105.1. NCBI lineage: Bacteria > Pseudomonadati > Pseudomonadota > Betaproteobacteria > Neisseriales > Aquaspirillaceae > Microvirgula > Microvirgula aerodenitrificans. The sequence goes on from NZ_JHVK01000003.1 coordinate 149,302, forward strand.
TCTTTGCTGCATGCCTGCGGCTGCTGGCGGCTCTCGCCACCCTCTGTGGCCGGCTGGCTATCCTTGCTTTCCATTACGGACTTCCACGTGGCTTCGCCATCTCGGATCGCCCCATAAAGCCCGCGCAGATTCACCAGCTCGGCCGGTGAGCAGGTGTCCAGCGAATGCCCCAGGTACTCGGTCAGATCGGAGGCCCTCACGCGAATGCCAGCAAAAGCGTCGGCGATTTTCTTGCGCTCGGCATCCGGGTCTCGCGCCGCCTCGTCCAGGCGAACGGCCTTGATAATTTCCTCGGCCTCGTCCTGCATGTCGCCGGGGATGATGCGCAGCCCCAGCGTGCGAATCGCCTTGGAAATCTGGGCCGCACGCTTGTTGAGCAGGTCGTCTTCGGTGGCCAGCACCGTGTACACGGGCCGGTTGTAGCTGTTGGTGCGGACGCTGATGTAGCTGCCGTCATCCATCGGGCGTGAGCGCTCGACGGTCTTCGAGACACGCACATCCAGCGGGTAGGTGAGATTCGATTCCAGGTCGGTGACGGATACGCGATGCAGCTCTTTGCGGTCGTCCTCAAAAATCATGGTGGTTTCCACCAAGACGTTTTTCATGCAGCGCAACGCCACCTCGACAAACCGAATACCGAGGCCTTCCACGCCGCTGCCAATCGGCTTGCGGTAGTAGGCGCTTTTGTTGTTGGCGAATGTTGGCCGCCGGCATTCCTTCATCAGGTCCTGCCGTACCTGATCCCAGTTGCGCGGGCGTTGCAACGCCATCACATAGCGTGCCTCGACCATGGCCTTCGCCTGGGCGGCGATCGCTGTCGCAGCGGTTTCCTGGACTGCAAAAGTGGCGCTGGCGCCGCCAAACTCCTGGCGTGTGGTCAGCGCCTGCTGGGTTGACTGTTCGTTCATTGCTATCTCTCCCTGTGTCCATCCCGGCGAGGCCCAAACACGGCGCCGATCAGCTCGTCCAGGCTCTCGCGAAAACGCCGAGCATCAGCCCGGCGTCGGTCGTATTCGTTGCTGCGTGCTGGCCCGCCGGCATCGGACGCCCGTCGTTCCCGCGCCCGGTGGATGTAGTCCTGCAGTTGGCGCTGGGTGAACGATGCCCTCATTGCAGGCTGCTCATCAGGCCGCACGCCGAATCGATCAGCGCCTGCCGGGCCTCGGCCAGCCGTCCGCAGCGCACCAGGGCTGCAGCGGCCTCAATGTCGGTCACGGCCATATCAGCAGCAGTGGTCAGATCGTCGGCCTCATCCTGCCGGCGCGGGTCGGTACTCAACCGTGGGTCGTTCGAGTGCCAGGCGACACCCAGAGGGGCCTCGATCATTTCCATGACAGCAGCCCCCACAGGTCCAGCGGCACGGCGTCGTAGCAGATGGCGGCCAGGGTGGCAGCAGCAGCGGCGTAGAACAGGGCGCCCAGCGTGGTGAGAGCAACATCGCAGGCAACGGCCAGCGGCGTGTCGGCCGGGTCGCGGGTGAAAATACGGCGGCGGATCGGTCCCATCACATCCTCCAGCGGTAGATGAAAAACAGGGCCACGCCGCAGCGGATGATGCATTTCGCGCGGCAACCCTCGGCACGGAGCCGCAGCACCGTGGCGTCGTCCAACTCGTCCAGCTCCGCCAATTCAGTCGTGACCATGTTGGTCTCCCATAAAAAAGCCCGGCACAGGGCCGGGCTGGGTGGTTGTTCTTGCCTCATTACGCGAGGCCCACGGCATGCGCTCATGCTGGTATGGGTGCCGCTGCTCTCCCGGCTGGTCTCGTCATGCGTCCTGACGTTGGGTACACGGGTTGGAAGTCCGCGCCCGTCGCGCTGTTGGTGGCCGGCGCTGCTCCCCGGCACAGCTTGTCTTCGTTCGGCTTTATCCAAGCTACTGGCCTAATTCGGGGTTGGTTGCCCGTCTCGATTCTGGCCCTATCGCATCAGCCTGCGCATTCACCAACACAGAGCGCGCCTTCGCAGCACCTTCCGGAATCGACCTACTGCGGCGGTCGTGGAACCACGGCTGTGAGCCATGAATTCCTTCGGCAAGGCGCGCTCTGTGTTGGTGCCCGTTTAACCTCCGGGCCAGAGGATGGAGAAAGCCCATGAGGGCCTACGATCAGCCGGCAGCAGCTACCCGCGCCGCTGGCGATCCACTCCCGATACCATAATGCGCTCGGGAGCCACGCACCGGCATTGAATTGCGCCGGGGTGCTGCTATATTGAAATTGCCCCTGCGTTGAAAGCAAAGCTCATCCGTAGGGACCGGGAAGGCCTCAGCTGCTACTCAGCAGTCGGGGCCTTTCCGTTTTTGTGCCCGCGTCTCAGCTCGGCCTCGATCTTCATCCAGGCTGAGTAGGGGATGACGACGTGGGCGCCTGCTCGGACCCGCGTCCACGGCTCTACCAGAAATTCCCACCGCCCCTTGTCCAGATCTGCAGCCAGGCTTTCGACCACCTGCGCCGATGCAACGGCATCATCGACAGTCACGAATGGGATCTGGAATCGTTGTTCTGACATGCCTATCCTTTGAGAAAAAAATTTACCAGCGGCAGAAAATTCGGATAGAAATTTTCGTCATGACGCATAAAATGAGCAATGCCATCTAACTAATCATTGGGAGAAATGCTCATGACTACTCCTATCAACACCCCCATCACTTGCCCTGAATGCACTGGCGATAAACTCAAGTACGCCGAGACAAGCGAAGGGCCGGACAGCTACGCCTGCGTTGGCTGCGGGCATGTTCTTCATCCTGAAGAGATCCACGAAATCACCAAGGCCTTGAGCGAGCGCCTTTTTGCCGGGTTCCTGTCAGGGGCTACGAAGGGCTGAGTCCTTGCTTCCTTGATCAAGCAGCCCGGCGTGCAGTGTTTGCAGATTCACCGGGCTGACCTTTGGCCACCAAAACCGCCTGTCTCGGCTTTGGTGATCGGCTTCTGGTGAGGCCGTTCATGCATCGTTGAGAGGGCTATATACGCATTCGATCCGCGTGTAGCATCGGCGAACCGTCCCCCTGCAAGGGGCCGGCCTGGCATAGCAGTGCCAGGCGGCGCGGCTGCTACTGCGCTGAAGGTGAAACCCGCCATGGTCGCCCTTGGGCCACCGCCGGCCGGTCAAGCCGAATGTCAGATTGCGTGCTAGCCGCAGTCAGGCATCCGCCAGCAAGGGCGGAATACAAGTGCTCAAGCGGGTTAAATGCCCGTGGCCACGGGCTTTCAATCAGGGACATCGAATGAAAGCCGTCGTGAAGGTGAGCATCAAGATAAACGTGGCCCAGTGCATTCTCGCGTTGACCACGCTTGTTCTGCTGATGCTGTGACCAAGGGGCCCGCTTCGGCGGGTCTCCGAACTTCTACAGCCCTCTCAACGATGCCGGCTCATTGAACCGGCCCTTTGCCCGTTACTCGCCACAGGCCGGCGTTCCGTCAGAGTCATTCGCAGCGCCTCATGCGCCTTGTCGTCTGATCGCCCGCCTTGTTGCTCTCGGCGGGTCTTGCTCAGCTTCTCGGGCGCTGGCGGGGCCCCGTCTACGACAGGCGCTCTCCGCCTGCTATCGAACCGTATCCTGCTCAATTGTCTGGTCCCGCGTGGGGGCTCCTGAGATCGGTCGGCGGTGTGTTGCCGTGGTGTGATTGCAAGATAACTTAGGTTATAAATGAAGTCAATAACTAAAGTAATAATTCTTGCTGGTAGGAAGAACTCTGGTTGTTCTGACGTAACAAAGCCCGCGAGCGGCGGGCTGTTGATGGGGGTGGGCGGCTAGGACGGCAGGCGCGAAAAAGCCCCGCGAATGGCGGGGCTTAGCCTGAAAAGCAGAACTAGGTCAGCGGCACTTCAGCGCGAACGCACTGCTATGCTGCGGAGTAGGTTTCATGCTCTTCAGTAGTTCCGACAGCCACGGGTTGAGCTTCGGCTCCCTCGTCTCCTGCTGAGACTTCTTGATGGCTTCCTGAAGCATCTGTTCCATGGTCATCTCCTATTTGATCGTCAATTTCACCACTGGTGACTGGCGTAGCTACTGCAGCGCTTGCTTCCACCGCACGCTTTAGCACACCGTATATCACGTGGTTAAGGTTAAAGGTAACCGGCTGATTCTGCCAGTACGGTCCGACATTCGCAACTAAGTAGTCACAGATTATCGACTCCTCATGGCATGGGCTACGAACCTTTGAGAACAGCTCTTTTGCCTCTGCCCTGTCGATCACGAACTCGTGGACTGGGTAGTCCCAGATCAGCTTCTGCAGCGCCCCTTCTAGTAGGTTCTCATGGTAGGCGTTGAGGCGCTCCCCGTACTTCTGAGCAATGTTGATTGCCCGTTGCATCTCTCCAAGCCTCACGGGGTCTATCTGAGAAACGACCGGCTGGTAGAGGGATGCTATAAGTCCATCGGCGATGCTTGCTGCAGTCTTTGTGGAGACACCGCTTCCCCTATTTATGTCGACCAGAGCTTTCCTGAACGAAGTCAACGCGGCGCTTTCTAGGTACTTTACAGCCTGCAAAATATCTAGGCCAGAAGAGTTTTGGAACATCTCATCTGGCTTGCTTACCTGAATATCTAGCGGCCCTAACTCCCCTCTGTCTGCGATAACAAGCTCTGATGCACCTATGCACATTAGGGTCCCAGCGCTCTTGCATGACGTAGGAATCAATATGGAAAAGTTGCCTTTCCCGTACGTATGCAGCAAAGCCCTTGCTATCCGGTAGCCTGCATTCGGATCCCCCCCATTTGTAGCCAATACCAAGATAGCGCGGTCTTTGGCCTTCCTGGGTAGTGAGTCGCAAATTGATTGGTATCCGTCCTTGTTTATCATCCCGAAGTAAACGTACACATCTGAATCTAATTTCTCCAAGCAGACTCTGATGCTGTTGATGACGCGAATCCCATCTTCCATTTAGTTCTCCACGCTAACTGTTTGAATTTTTGTTGATATTTTCATCTTCGCTAACCGGTCATGTCAGCCAACACCGGCTACCGTGGCCACCACCGCCCACTACCCACCGCGCCAGACCATGCTGGCTACCGCGGACGTCCTTGGAAAATCACCTTGCCGCAGATCTGAGAGTTATCAGGGATACGGATGATCCGCTCCGGCCATGCCGGATTGATCGCCAGCAGGAACGTTCCATCCTGGGTGACCTGCAGCCGCTTGAACGTTGCCTTACCCTCCGGGGTGCGCACGATGATGTCGTCGCCGTGTACGTAGCCCCCACGGGGGTCCACGAAAATCATTTCCCCGTCACGATACTCTGGCGACATCGACTCCCCCTCAACGCGCAGAACGTAGGCGTTTGGGGTGTGGGTGACTGGGCACGGATACCACGCCTCGGCATCACCCGGCGCCAGGTTGTCGATCACGTCGCAGAACGACCCGGCCTGTACCCATGAGATCAGGGGCAGCATGCCGCGGACGTCCGGGCCTGGGGAGACGTTGGTGTCAATGCGAGCTTTGTCATCAGTTCGCGCGACACCTTCATGTATGACGCCGCGACTCAACTCCTCGGCCGTCACCCCGAAAATTTTGGCGATTTCAACGATCTTGCGAGTGTTGCCACCATTCTCAATTTTCGCCAAGCCCGGCTGACTGATGCCGATTTTTTTTGCCAGCTCGTCCTGAGACCAGCCGCGCGCCTCACGCAGGCGCTTGATTAGTGCTGATGTCGTGTTTTCCATGAGGCGAAGTTATTACCGAAGTGATATGCGGTCAAAGAACTATGGTTGTATCAATCCATAACTAAGGTTATTATTCGTGCATGAACACCTTAAAATCGCTCATGGATGAGGTCGAGAAGGCCGGAAGCCAATCCGCATTTGCTCGGATGGTCGGTGCATCTCAGGCCACGATTTCAAACCTACTTCTCGGGAAGAAGATGGCTGGCCCTCGTCTCGCCATCAGGATTGAGGCGGTAACCGATGGTCGAATTCGCCGGCACGACCTCTGCCCATCCGCAAGCGAGATCTGGCCCGAGAAACCCACCACCGAACCAGTCGCATAGGAACCGCCATGCATGAGTCGAATGTTGCCCGTGGCCTGGTGCAATCGCACGCAGGCGTTTTTGATCAGGAGTGTGTATGAGTGCGCCGACGTTGATCGGGCTTGAGCAAGCCTTCCGCTCGGCCCTGACGAGCCCCCGCGACAAGCGGGCCGTTGCTGACGCTTTGTCGTGGGACGATTCCCAGGTGTCGAGGTTTCTGAGCGGCCAGCAGGGCATCCCCATCGACAAGCTGGATGCCGCCATTCAGGCCCTCGGCTATGTGCCGGTGACGCCGCGCTATCTGGACTGCCTGGCCTACATGGGCCAGATCGGTGCCAGCTGTCAGTGCGCACGCCAGGGTATGGGCGAGTGCGGGAGGCATTGACGCATGCACCAGATCATTAACGAACTGCTGCGCCCGCTGCTGCCCGAGCTGACAGCGTTCTGCGACGCGGTGGAGGAGTAGGGCGTGGGTATCAATTTCCTGTCGATGCTGGAGCGACCCGTGGCATTCCAGCGAGTGTTCGTCGACGTGACCGGCTGCGCCAATGCCGCGCTACTGCTGTCGCAGATCCACTACTGGCACCCGCGCACTGGTAACGGCGACTGGTTCCACAAAACTGCAGACGAATGGCGTGACGAGATCGGCCTGACGAAACGCGAGCTGGAGACCGCCCGCCGAACATTGGTCAACCTTGGTGTCATCGAGTACCGCCGCGCAGGCATGCCGGCCAAACCGTATTACCGCCTGGATGCGGACCGCCTGAACGCGATTTTGGCGTCGATTTACCACGCCAGAAACGCCGACTCCAGTTACGCGGAAAACGCAGAACAGGATTCGCGGAATACGCAGAACATGTCACGCGAAAAACGCGCAGCTAAAAGAGCAGAGACTACTGCAGAGACTACTACAACCTTCGCTAACGCTCAGGTTGTGCCGCCCGCGAAACCGGTCAGCCGCAAATCGCCTCTGCCTGACGGGTTTGCCCCATCGGATGCCCACCGGCACCTCGCCGACGAACTGCAGGTGACGCTGAGCTATGAGTTCGACAAGTTCCGTGATTACCACGTTGCGAAGCGCAGCCTGTTCGTCGACTGGGACGCCGCGCTGCGGAACTGGTTGCGGAACGCCGCGCAGTTCTCTCAGCGGCGCATGCCATCCGGCCAGCCATCGATGAACGTCGCCGACCGTCGTGCCAACACCATCGCCGAACTGACCGGCAAATCCCGAGGAGACCAGCATGCTCGCACCGTCGATGCTGAATACCAGCGCGTCTGAACCGCTGTCGACCGCCTGGGTCGAGCGCCTGTTCAAACGCCTGTCTGCGATGTACGGAAACCGTTTTGCCGACATGTGGGGCTCGGTGGACGCTGGCGAGATGAAATCGACGTGGGCCGATGCGCTGGCTGGCCTGACTGGTGTCGAGATTCGTGCCGGGCTGGACGCATGCAAAACCCAGAAATGGCCGCCGACCTTGCCGGAATTCCTGCTGCTGTGCCGCCCGCAGCCCAGCGCTGACCCGGAGACCGCGTTCTACATCGCCGCCGACCAGATGGTCCGCCGCCATGCTGGCCAGCCGGAGCAGTGGCCGAGCCCGCGCCATTTCTGGGCTGCCCAGCGCGTTGGCGGCGACATGCAGCACCTGTCGTGGCGCGATCTGGCCGGCCGCTGGCGCGCCGCCTGGGAACAGGCTGCCGCCGACGTGAGCAGGCCGATCCCGGCTGCAGCCCCGCCCGAACAGTCGCTGCCGGCGCCTGGCCGCACGACCCGCAACGAGGCTGACGTGTCACGCATGCTGTCCGAGGCCCGTGACCAGGTGCTGGCGCCGCGTGCGTCGAAATACCCGGCCGGCGTTGACCTGAGCTGGACCGAGAAAATCAACGATGCCCCGCGCGACTGGCCAACGATTTCCTGCCGCTACGCCGCCGAGGCCCGCGCGAAATTCAACCTGCCCATCAGCGATACCCTGCGCAAATTCCTGGGCACGCCACAGGAGGTCGCCGCATGACCACCGCCACACGCAACAACGCCTACCGCAACCACCGCGCCAGCGGCCGGGCCGGCACCCAGTGCGAGCAGATCCTCGCGCTACTGCGTCGCAGCCGGGTACCGCTGCTGCGGGCTGAGATTGCCGGGAACCTGGGCATGTTCCAGTCGAGCGTCTGTGGACGGCTGGATGAGCTGCGCGCCGCAGGTGCTGTGATCGTCGCCGGGAAGCGGCTGAATCCCGCGACGGGCGTCGAATGCGACACCTACCGGGCCGCGCTGCTGTGGGACGAGACCGAGGCAGGGCAGGCCGACATGTTTGCTGGGGTGGCGGCATGACCAGACGAGCCCAGAAACCGACCGTTTTCCTGCGCGTCGCCAAGGGCGCACTGGTACCGGCCGACGCCTATGCGCAGAGCCAGTTGCGAGCGAAGGGCTACACGGTGGGTGATGTCCTCTCGGCCACACTGAAAAAGCTGAACAACCCGCGATTCCACCGGTTGATGCATCGGATCGGCACCCTGTGTGCTGCAAATATCGATTCGTTCACCGGCATGGACGCACACCAGGTGCTGAAGCGCATCCAGTGGGAGGGTGGTATCGGCTGCGAGGAAATGGGCGTCATGGTTCCCGGCGTCGGTATGGCCATGGCGCGGTTCCCTCTGTCGCTGTCGTTTGAATCGATGGATGACGGCGAGCGGCATGAGGTGGCCAGAGCTATGTGCCGGTACATCAGCGAGAAATATTGGCCGTCGATGCGCCCGGAGCAGATCGAGGAAATGGCAGAAAGCTGGGTGGAAGAGGCATGAGGATCGAGAGCAAAAAGCTTCGTGCGAGCGCACGCGGCGAGGACTGCACGCTGAACATTGCTGGCGTGTGCAGCTACGACAGCGCCACTGTGGTGCTGTGCCACCTGCCGGATGAGTCCCACGGCATGGCGCGCAAATCCGACGACATCTGCGCCGTATTCGGCTGTGCGGCCTGCCACGACGTCATCGACGGCCGGGCCGGCAGCCTGAGCACGGAGGATCGGCAGTTCTACATGCGCCGCGCGATGGTACGGACGTGGCGCCGGTGGATTGCGCTCGGTTTGGTGAAGGTGCCGAAATGAACCTGGGCGATGCCGATTTCTACGCCAAATTCATTCTGGGCTGCTGCCGCGGAATCCACCACCAGGCCTATCGGCGCGACCTGATCGCATGGCTGGCGCGGCAGGATGAGCAGTTGGCTGCCGACGTGAAGGCGCGCGTTGCCGCCGGATGGGACAGAGCATGATCGAGCTGACCATGCCATACCCGCCCAGCGCAAACACCTACTGGCGCAGCCCAAACAAAGGCGCGCTGGCCGGCCGGCACCTGCTGAGCGAGAAGGGGCGCCGGTACCGGGCCGAGGTGCAGGCGCTGTGCGTGGTTGAGCGCGTGCGGCGCATGACCGGCCGGGTGACCGTGGAAATGCTGGTGTGCCCTCCTGACCGCCGGCGGCGCGATCTGGACAACGTCCTCAAGGCCACGCTGGACAGCCTCACCCATGGCGGCGCATGGGACGACGACAGCCAGATTGACCGGCTGGTGGTGAGCCGCGGCGACGTGGTGCCTGGTGGGCGGCTGCTGGTGAGGGTCAAGGAATTCGAGAGGGGGCAGGCATGATGTTCATGACCGTGAAAGACATGCTCGGCTGGGCATTCCGGATGGAGACTGTCGTCCTCGCCAAGACGCAGAAATACTGCGAGACAGCCGCGCCATCGTTCGGTGGCCTGTTGCCGAACGAACTCAAAGCGCAGGCGGCGTTGATTATGGGCAAGGTCGATCGGCTGCCGTTCGAGGAGCGCGCCGTGCTGTGGCTGTATTTCACGGGAAGGGAAACCGAAGCGATCGCTCTGGCCGGCGGCATGCCTGGCCGGTACGGGATGAAGGCGGATCGCGATCTGTTGCTGAAGTGGTCGCGCGGGGAGGGGGTGTCGTGTCGGGACTTCGCTGATCGGCATTCCTGCTGCCACATGACGGCAAACCGCTATGAGAAGGCGCTGTACCGCCGGCTGAACGCCATCCTAAGGCGTGCGATGCTGGTCATCGAGATTCAGCACCTGCAGCTGATTCGGGTGCCAATGGTAGATCGCAACCAAGCCACCGCTTGCTTGACAGCGTGAATGTTACACTGTAGAGTCAAATACATAGTGTGAATCAGTGCGCCCATCGGTCATCCGGTGGGCGTTTTGCGTTTACCGCCCCCGTCCCATGGTGGTCTGGCACTCAACGATCATCCGCCAAGAAATGCTGTGCCCAGCGTGGCCTAGTGCATTAGATGGGAGTTCGTCTCCTGCATGGCAAACTACCTCAAAGCCACACACCTTGCATCGATAGATCCCGGTTCGAGGCGCGGGGCTGCCCGGCACTGATGCCAAGGTGCTTCTGGTGCTGACCGTGTGGATAAACCTGGTGTCGTGAACAATGGCCATTGGCTGATTATCTGTTTTGGATGGTTTTTATTATACAAAATCCATAAGCCATTTTTCTGGCTGTGGTCATGGATGTGTCACGGCTTGGTAAAGCACACCGAACACTCGCCGGGTTCCGATCGGACAACTCGACGTCCTGCCGGCAGACGGCCGCTCAGGCGCTGCAGGCCGACTTGGCGGCGGGAAGGCTGGCGATGAGACCGGCCCGTTTGACAGCATGGGTGGCTGAGAGTGCATTACCCTGAATTCTTGGCTTTGCAGGCCTCTTCGGCATCGGCCTTGGAATGAAAGATCCCGTACAGCCGTCGCTCTCGCACCGTGTCATAAAGATAGAACTGCCTGATGGGGATATTGGTACTTGCCTGCGGCCTGCTCCCTTGATGAATTACGGCAGGGTGGACCGACCTGACGATGTACCTTGGCCCCATAAGCGGCTCCTTTATCCATGGCGATGAGAATATTGAGTGGCGTCAATTTTATGCCATTGTCAGCTTGATTTGGTAGCTGTTCTTGATTTCATCCGCAACCCGCTCCGGCGGGTTTTCCCGTTTATGGAGGGTATGCAATGCAGCAATACATCGGCACCAAGATTATCAACGCCAAGCCCATGACCCGGCTCGCCTACAACCAGTTTCGCGGATGGGAACTGCCGGCTAGCGAGAACGGCACCGATGAAGGCTTCCTCGTCGAATACGTCGACGGCGGCAAGGCCAACACTGCCGAGTACGCCGGCTACGTGTCGTGGTCGCCCGAGGATGTGTTCGAGCGCGCATATCGCCCGGCCGCCGGCATGACGTTCGGACAGGCCATCGAGGCGATGAAGCTCGGACAGTGTGTCGCCCGCGCCGGATGGAACGGAAAGGGAGTGTTCCTGTACCTGATTAAGGGCTCCGATCTGCAAAGCGGCCTCAAGTATGGCTTCGGAGAACTCATCGGCGAGCCGGAATTCGTCAGCACGATTTGCATGAAGACTGCGGACAACAAGCTAGTCGCTGGCTGGCTCGCATCGCAGACCGACATGCTGGCCGAAGACTGGTACATCGTGGGAGAGCCAGCATGAACGACCAGCAAATCGAGCAGGAAATCCAGGCCAAGGGCCTGACCGCGCCGCGCATCACGCCGGCAGATATTGAATCGAACATCGACACCGAGATTTACTTCACCGCAGACCACGGCATCGAAGGAGCTCTGGCCAAGATGGAGCTGCATGCCCGGCACCAAGGTGGCGGACACGTCGGAAGCCTGCGCCTGCTGACCTTCTGCGTCCTCGTCCTGAAGAACGGCTTCACCGTCACCGGAGAGAGCGCGTGCGCCAGCCCTGAAAACTTCGACACCGAGCTTGGCCGAAAGATCGCGCGCGAGAATGCCATCGCCAAGGTCTGGCCGCTGATGGGCTACGAGCTGCGTACCCAACTGTCGCGCCCGGTTCTGACCGAGGCAGATGCCATCGCTGACCTCAATGGCATACCGAGACCGGCAGCCGCCGCATGACCACGATCGCATTTGATGGCCGAACGATGGCCGCAGACGGCCGAGCCACCGCCAATGGCGTGATCGAGCGTGACAACTACGTGAAGGTGTTCCGGCTCGGCGACCGTCTGGTCGGGTTTGCTGGCGATACACGGTACCTGCCGGGCGTGAAGCGGTTCCTGCTGGACGAAGAGAAGTCGCTGCCAACCCCGGCCGGTGAATCTGAATTCGATGTACTGGTATGGGACGGCCATGTGCTGCGTGCCTACACCGACGGCGTTGACGAGCCTGACGACTTCGAATGGCTATGGGCGATCGGCTCGGGCGCCATGCCGGCGATTGCTGCCATGCGGGCCGGCGCTGACGCTGAACACGCTGTCCGCATCGCCATGACCATGGACGTGTTCACCGGTGGCCAGGTGACGACCTTGACGCTGGTCGAGTGAGATTTGCGCGCGGGCACCTCGGAAAGGGGGTGGTCCGCGCTAGCTTCTTGACGTACGATTGCGACACAATTTTGCCAGCAAGAGACTCTCATGAACCCTTCCGAACGGATTACCCCACACGAACAGCTACTGCTGGATCAGATTGTCGATGTCTGCTCAAGGCCGGATGACTATTCGCGCATTGCGCAGGTCGTGGGGGAGGTGACTGCCAATCTGGTTGACGCTGATGAGCGATCTAACCTGATCAAGTTCATGTCCGTCAGGGCGGAGACCCTTAGTCAGACCGGCAGCGCAGATGAGCGAGATGCAATGCTGCATGCGCGGAACCTGTTGCTCTGATCGTGCCGCAGCCGTCAAACACAAGCCCGCCGTCAGGCGGGTTTATGTTTGATGGCCGATTTCCAATAACTACCCCATGAACGAGGTGCATGCACATGGCCCTCTGCGGAGCAAAAACCCGCAGCGGGGAGCCATGCAAGCGCCACTCGGTGCCCGGCTCGACCCGCTGCAAGCTACACGGCGGCAAGAGCCCAGGAGCGGCAAAGGGCAACCGATATGCCGCCCGCCCTGGCAGCCTGTACAGCCGATTCCTGTCAGATGAGGAGCAGGGCATCGCGGCCAGCATCGAGCTGGGCAACGTCGACGAGGAACTGCGGCTGACGCGCATCCGTCTGATGCGGGCACTGCAGCGTGAGCAGGACAAGGGCGACACGCTGGAGGTCGAATCCGAGACGACCGAGCCGGTAGAGATCGACGGCGAGCCGACCGGCGGCGACCTGATCAAGAGAACGGCCAAGGTCCGGGACTACTCGGCGCTGATCGACAAGCTGACTGCGCGCGTCGAGTCGCTGGAAGCGCGCCGAGTCGCCCTGGTGGCTGCTGCGCTGGACGCCGAGATCAAGCAATTGGAGATCGAGAAACGGCGTGCCGAGCTGAAAGACCCCGACGACGACATACCGTCACCGGTCAAGGTGGTGGTCGAGGTAAGGGACGCAAGGAAACCGCATGCCTAGCCTCAACATTCCGCAGGCCTCGTTCCTCGCGATGCCGCACAAATTCCGCGCCTACGTGGCCGGGTTTGGGTCCGGGAAAACGTGGGTCGGCTGTGGTGGGCTGATGCAACATTTCTGGGAGTACCCACGCATCAACGCTGGGTATTTCGCGCCGACTTATCCGCAAATCCGCGACATTTTCTACCCGACGGTCGAGGAGGTGGCCAGAGACTGGGGGCTGCGCTGCAACATTGTCGAGAGCAACAAGGAGGTCCATATCCATGAGGGGCGACGCTATCGCGGGACGGTAATCTGCCGGTCCATGGAGCGGCCGGAGACCATTGTCGGCTTCAAGATCGGCAAGGCGTTGTGTGACGAGCTGGACGTCATGAAGGCCGAGAAAGCACGCCAAGCATGGCGGAAGATCATTTCACGGATGCGGTACCAGGCCAATGGCCTGAAAAATGGCGTCGATGTCACGACGACACCGGAGGGCTTCAAGTTCGTCTATGAGCAATTCGTCAAGGCGGTGCGCGATAAGCCCGGCCTGTCTGCGCTGTATGGCCTGATCCAGGCAAGTACCTACGACAACGAAGCGAACCTGCCTGATGACTACATCTCGTCGCTGTTCGACTCATACCCGCCCGAGCTCATCGATGCCTACCTGCGCGGGCTGTTCGTCAACCTGAAGTCGGGGTCTGTCTACCCGAATTTTGATCGAACGCTGTCTCACACTGATGCCGAAATGGATGAGGGGGAGCCGCTGCACATCGGCATGGACTTCAACGTGCTGCACATGGCCGCAGTGGTCTACGTGATCCGCAATGGCTGCCCGCTTGCAGTGGACGAACTGGTTGATGTGCGCGACACGCCGACGATGGCGCAGATGATCAGCGAACGCTGGCGAGACCGCGGGCACGCGGTGACGATCTATCCGGACGCATCCGGTCAAAACACCAGCAGCAAGCGGGCCAGCGAATCCGATCTGACCATTCTGCGCGCAGCGGGATTCTCCATCTACGTGACTGGCGCAAACCCGGCTGTCCGTGACCGCGTGTTGGCGACAAACGCCATGCTGCTGAATGCAAACGGTCAGCGCCGCATGCGCGTAAACACGCATCGCTGCCCGAAATTCACCGAGGGTCTGGAACAGCAGGCATACGACAAAAACGGCGAGCCGGACAAGTCCAGTGGCATTGATCACGTCAACGATGCGGGCACCTATCCCATCGTGCGGCTGTACCCGGTTGAGCGGCCGGTGACTGCCATCCGTGTTCCTTCACAATTCGCCGCGGTTGACAGAGCCGGCGGCTACTGAGGTATCCCCATGATTGATTCCCCTCTCGACGATGAGATCGCCGAGGCGAGCCGGCGCGCCCAAGCGGAGCGCATGCAGGTATTCGGCTCCCGCCTGCAGGGGCTGATTGACCGTGCAGTGGCCGACAAATCAGCACTGGAACAGCGGTGGCTCGACGACCTGCGCCAGTACGAGGGTCGGTATGATGCCGAGACGCTGTCTGCGCTGGAGCGGGCGGGACGCTCGACTGCGTTTGTCAGGCTGACGCGGGCCAAGTGCCTGGCTGCCGAGGCCAGGCTGGCGGAAATGCTGCTGCCAACCGATGACCGAAACTGGGACATCCAGCCGACACCGGAGCCCGACATGCCGAGCGGCCCGATGGCAACCCAGCGTCAGGCGTCTGCCGATGACGCAGCGGCGCGCATGCGACGCCGTATGGACGATGTGACGGCCGAATGTGACATGAACGGCGTTATGCGCGAGATGCTGCACGATGCGGTCACGCTCGGCACGGGCATCGTCAAGGGGCCCGCAATCGAGAGCCGTACCCGGCGCCGCTGGGCCCGGCGAGAGATTGCGCCGGGGGCATTTGTCAGTGCCATGGAAATGACGCGGGATCTGCGCCCGAGCGTGCAACGTGTGTCGCCGTGGGATTTTTTCGTCGACCCAACCGCGACCGCTCTTGCCGATGCTGAGTGGATGGCTGAGCGTCACCGCATGACGCGGCAAGCGCTGCGTAACCTTGCTCGCGTGCCGGGATTCGACGCCGACGCCATTCGTGAGCTGCTGGAGGGGGAACCCAAGCGGAGCGCTTCTGCGGGCCGGGTCGACGAGGTGGCAACCGACAACGACGGACGCGTGATCGATCGCGGCCGCTACGAGGTGTGGGAATACCACGGCGAAATTGACCGTGAGGATCTGGCTGCCGCTGGTGTCGAAATGCCTGATGACGCGCTACTGCTGGTATCCGGTGTGGTGTGGATCTGCGATGGACATGTGCTGAAGGCATCTCTCAACCCACTCGACAGCGGAGAACCGCCGTACAGCGTGTTCGCATGGGAGCCAGACAGTACACGGCCGTTCGGCCTCGGTATCCCGGCTCTGTGCCGCGACAGTCAGCGAGTGGCCAATGCCGCATGGCGCATGCTGCTCGACAACGCGGCCATGTCCGTGATGCCACAAATCGTGATCAACAGCCAGATCGTGACCCCGGTCGACGGGGAGTGGGTGCTGCGCCCCGGCAAGCTCTGGCAAGTAACCGAGCGCAACACGCCGGTCAATGCAGCATTCGGAGCGTTCCCGGTCGCAGCAAACCTGAACGAGCTGATGCAGACATTCCAGACGGCGGCGCAACTGATCGACGAGGAAACGAGCCTGCCGCAGATCGCTCAGGGTCAGCAGACTCAGG
This sequence comes from Microvirgula aerodenitrificans DSM 15089, assembly GCF_000620105.1. NCBI lineage: Bacteria > Pseudomonadati > Pseudomonadota > Betaproteobacteria > Neisseriales > Aquaspirillaceae > Microvirgula > Microvirgula aerodenitrificans. The sequence continues at coordinate 165,319 of NZ_JHVK01000003.1, forward strand.
CCACACCCGAGGTCACCAAGACTGCCCAGGGCATGGCCATGCTGCTGTCCGGCGCGTCTACCGTGCTGCGCCGTATCGTCAAGCGATTCGACGACGACATGTTGCGACCCACGCTCAGCCGGCTGTACGACTGGTTCATGCAGTACGACCAGGATGAAACGATCAAGGGAGATATGGAGATCATCGCTCTCGGGTCCAGCTCCCTGCTGGTCCGTGAGCAGACGCAGCAGGGGCTGCTGAATCTGCTTCAGCTCGCGCAATCCTCGCCGGTGCTCGGGCCGATGACCGATATTCCGGCGCTGTACCGCAAGCTGGTGCAGTCGATGAGCATTTCCGCCGACGGGCTGGTGCTGACCGATGAGCAAATGAAACAGAAACAGCCGGCTGGGCTGCAGACGCCGCCACCGGAGATGATCAAGGCACAGGTGGATATGAAGCGCCTGCAACTGGACGAGCAAAAGTTGCAGATGGAGGCGCAGCGGCTGCAGATGGATATGCAGGCCCAACAGGCTGAACTGGCCATGCGCCAGCAAACCGAAATGGCCCGCGCACAGGCTGCCGCTGAGGCGGCACGCGCCGAGCTGGCCAAGGCGCAGTTGGATGCCCAGTTGGATGCGCACGACATGCAGTTGCGTGAGGCAACCGCCGAGCAGGATTCCCAACTGGCTCTACTGCGGCTGCAGTCCGACCGTGAACTGTCCGCTGCGCAGATCCAGGCAGCGCGAGAGGAAACGGAATTGACACTCGACAGCAAGCACAAACTGTTCAATGCCGAGGCGGCACTACGGCTGCAGACGGGGGCAGGCATCTGATGGTCGATATTCATTCCGACACCTGGGGCGCTGTCAGCAAATTCGTGGAGGAGTCCCTGCAGGATGCCCGTCAGCAGCTTGAGTCACCGACGCTCGACCACGACCGGTCGCAATACCTGCGCGGACGGATTGCCGCGCTGTGCGACGTGCTGGCACTGACCCGGGACCCGGCGCCGCTGGCACCCAAGACGACCGGTTACTGACCCGCCTCATGGCGGGTTTTTTTCACCCTGCCGCCGCAAGGCCGCACACCCACCACGCCGTGAAAGGAAACACCGCATGGACACCAATCAACCTGCGCAAACCGCCAATGCCGGTCAGCCGGCAGAACAGCACTTCGAAGACGCCTTTGCCGAGTTCTCGGCCGCACAGGGTGGCAGCGCCCCCCTCGCCACCGAGCCTGCCAGCAAGGGGGGCGATGGCGATCCCGATGCGGGCAACCCGAAAACCGCCACTCCCCCGGACACGGCCATGCCTGCTGCCGAGTCCGGAGACGCGGATCGGCTGAAGGCGGAGCGCGATGCGGCTCTGCAGGCGGCGCGCAGCGATGCCGGCCGGCAGGCAGCGCTGCAACGGCGCCTTGCAGAAGAGCGTGAACGGCGCGCTGCCGCCGAGCGTGCGCTGCAGCAAAAGCTGGAACCGGCCTCGTCGCAAGACGACGCCACCATGGCTCAACTGGAAGCAGACATGCCTGAATTGGCTGCAGTGCTGAAAGCTGAGCGAGAGCGACACCGCGCCGATCTGGCCGCCGTGTCGGCGGCAGCCAGACTCCCGGCGGAGTCGCTGACGCGCGAAAACCACTTGACCCAGCAGTTCGCCGCCCTTGGGGCCGCGCACCCTGACTGGATGCAGGTGGTGAATGATCCGGCATTTCATGGCTGGGTCAATCAGCAGCCACTCCGTGTCCGCGACATCCTCAACAGTGATGACGCCGATGAGAGTGTGTGGCTGCTGTCGCAATTCAAGCGGGAACAGACGCAGGTCCAGACGCAGGCCAAGGCCGCTACCGACAAGGTAGCCGCCGAACGCGACCGGCGCCTGCAATCTGCCGTCGGTGTCCCGGCCAGAGGGGGGCGACCGGAATCGTCCGGCGCGCCCGAAGATTTTGAATCCGCGTTCGAGTTTTACGCGCGGAAACGCTGAGGAATTTTTGAATGGGTACCACTACCTATGGCTCGATCAGCCAGCGCACGGCGGCGTGGGCTGCCAATGAAATGCTGGCGCACGCCGAGCCGATCCTGGTGCTGGGCAAATTCGCCCAGGCCAAGCCGATCCCGAAAAACACGGCCGAGGCGGTCAAGTTCCGCCGCCCGGTTCCGTTCCCGCCGGCTGTCACGCCGCTGTCCGAGGGGGTCACCCCGACGCCCCGGGCCATGAACTACGTTGACGTACCGGCCACGCTACAGCAGTACGGTGATGTGGTCGAGATCACCGACAAGGTTGCCGACGTGGCAGAAGACCCGGTGCTGAAAGATGCGACCGCGCTGTGCGGCGAGCAGGCGGCCGAGACGATCGAGGTGCTGACCTATGGCGTCCTGCGTGGTGGCACCAACGTGTTCTACGGCAACGGTGCCGCCCGCAACGCGGTCAACTCGGCCATCGGTTTGAACAAGCTGCGTGCAGTGACCCGATTCCTCAAGGCTCAGCGGGCCAAGGAGGTGACCAAGATGCTGAGCGGCTCGACGAACTACAAGACCGAGCCGGTCAGTGCGGCATTCATCGCGTTCGGCCATACCGACATCGAGGCCGATCTGCGCACCCTGCCGGGGTTCGTGCCTGTCGAACTCTATGGACAGTCGATGAAGGCGTTGCCGCACGAAGTCGGCAAGGTCGAAGGCATCCGATTCATCCTGTCTCCTGCGCTGGCGCCGTTCGTGGATGCTGGTGGCGCCAAAGGCGCGATGAAGTCGACCGCCGGCACCAGTGCTGACGTGTATCCGATCGTGATCGTCGGTCAGGACGCCTATGGCACGGTCGCGCTCAAGGGCGCCACGGCCATCACACCGATGGTGCTGAATCCGGGGACTCCCCGTGGCGGCGATCCCCTCGGCCAGCGAGGGACGGTGGGCTGGAAAACCTATTTCACCGCCATCCGCCTGAACGAGGCCTGGATGGCGCGGCTTGAAGTGGCTGTCACTGACCTGTAAGTAACCCGAAGTGCCCGCCCAGTGCGGGCATTTCTCTTTCCAAGGAGCGAATATGGACGAGATCCAACAGACCGAATCCACCGAACCCAAGCAAGCTGCCAGGCAACCCAAGGGCAAAAACGACAGTGTCGTCATCCACATCAGCAAGGAGCGTGGCGAGGCTGGCGATGTGTTCGTCGGCGTCAATGGCGTGAGCTATCTGATCAAGCGGGGTGTCGACGTGACGGTGCCGCGTGCCGTGCTGTCCGTGCTGGAAAACGCGGTTCAGGTCGAGTACGACCCGGAAACGCTCGATCCACGCGAGGTGCCGAGCTATCCGTACAGCGTGAAGGGCTGATATGACCTTCCTTGACCTGTGCCGGCGCCTGCGGATGGAGGCCGGCCTGTCTGGTGACGGCCCGACCGCAATCGCCGGCCAGGTCGGCATCAACGCCAAGTTGATCGCCTGGGTCCGGCAGGGCTATCAGGACATCCTCAATCTGCCGCGTGACTGGGACTTCATGTGGCGTCAGGTCAGTATTGATCTGCCGGCTCATGCCGTCCGCGTGGATCTGGCTGGCGACTATCAACTGACCGACGTAGGGCGCATCGTCACCGATACCATGCGTATTGGTGGCGCTCGATGCCGGTTCGAGCCTGATTTCAGCCTGCTGTCCGAGATGCTGCCCGGTGCGCGACTCGTCTGGTCCCGGCTCCCTGATCGGCGTATCGCACTGGCGCCCGCCACTGATACGCCGGTCAGTATGGCATTCGACTACTACCGGGACAGCCATGACCTGATTTCGGATGCTGACGTCCCGCTGATGCCGGCGCCGTATCGCATGGCGATTGTCTGGCGAGCGTTGATGCACTACGCCGGGCACGACAGCGCTCCGGATCTGTATGCCACCGGAGAGCGGAACTATCAGCAGTTGCTGGCACAGATGGATGCAACCCAGCGGCAGATGTTACGGCGTGGCGGGGTTTCGCTTGATCGCATCGAATCGTTGCCTGCCACCGCTTATCCACTGGCGTAGGGGGGCGAATGAGTCAGATGGATTACACCCCGCTGGCCGGCGGGCTGGACCTGGCTGCCAGCCCGATGCAGATTGCAGCCGGCAGATGCTTGACTGCGGAGAATATCGAGCAGGTCTATGGCCTGTCCGGGTATCGCCGCGTTGATGGGTACGAACGATTCGATGGCCGCCTGCTGGCATCCACGGCCCGGTACTACATCGCCACGGCCTGCAACATGACCGCACCGTTGTCGGTTGGCGATATTGCCACTACCCCCAGTGGCTCGGCCGAGATCATGGCAATCGAGGGTGATGTGCTGGTGCTGGTCAACGTCTCCGGCTCGTTGACCGCCGGTCAGACGCTGTCTGTACTGGCAGAAGCCCGGGCAACGCTGGCTACCGATGCAGCCGCAGGCACGTTTGATTCGCCGGATTACCGAGCTCGTCGCCGCGCTGCCGTCGCATATCTGCGCGCCAAGATCGGGAAGGTACCGGGCAGCGGCCCGGTGCGCGGCGTCGCGGTATTCAACGCCCAGGTGTTTGCGCTACGCGACAATGCCGAGGGGACGGCCGCGGCGCTCTATCGGTCGTCGCTGACCGGCTGGCAGTTGGTCTGTGACCTCTTCCGCCCCGGCGGCAGCCTGCAGGCGGTAGTAGCAAACTTCATTGGTGCCACTGCTGGCAGGGCCTGGTATGGCTGCGATGGTGTCAATCCGCCATTCAAATGCGACGGCAGCACAGTGACATTCATGGCGCCAATCATGGGCAGCGAGGCGACCGCGAGCAATGCGGTGACGCCGGCTGCAGGCGACCTGACGTTTACGGTCGTCGAGACGTCGCGCAGTTGGGCGGTAGGTGACGAGCTGGAGGCGTGGGCCCCGGCCGCGCCGGCCAGTTGGCTGAAGGGCAAAGTCAAAAGCTATTCCGGTACGACGCTGGTGCTGACCGTGGCCGAGTTTGCCGGTGCCGCGTCGAGCGCCTGGCGCATTGCCCGCGCAGACCGGTCTGACCGGCCTCGCCGTGTGGCTGAGTTCAAGAACCATCTGTTCCTGGCCTATCCGAACGGGCAACTGCAGCACAGTAACCTGGGAGACCCGATGCGCTACACCACGACTGCGGGGTTGCTCGGGGTCTCTGACGAGATCACCGGCATGGCATCGCTCAAAGGGGATGTGTTCGCGGTGTTTTGCCGGGGCCGGATCGTGTTTCTTACCGGAGCCAGCAAGGCCGACTGGCAGTTGGCCACGCACTCGCAGGACATCGGCGCACGAACCAACTCGGCCGTGGAGACTGCCGGTAACGCGCTGTTTCTCGACTCGCGGGGCCTGACCAGTCTGGCCGCTACGCAGTCGTTTGGCGGATTCAGCGCGGCACTGCTCAGCCACGCGGCGCAACCGCTGATTGACGCAGCGACGACCAGTGCGATTGCTGCACGGGCGGTGAAGCGCAAGAACCAGTACCGGATCTACCTGCCCGGCGGAATGGGGATCACTGCTGCCGTGTGGCGACCGGCGCCAGTGATCGAGCCGAACTCGGTGGCGTTCACGACGTTTCGCTATGAGCACCAGTTCAGCGCATTCGCCAATGGCGATGATGCGGATGGCGATGAATTCAACGTGTTCGGCACTACCGATGGCTGGGTAATGCTGGAAGACAGCGGGACATCGTTTGACGGTGCGCCGATTGCCGCCCGGATCGCGCTTCCGTTCCACTACCTCAAGCGGCCGGCGCAGAAAAAGCGGTTCCACCGTATGGCGTTGGAACTCAATGCGGCAGAGCCGATCGAGCTGCTCGCCCGGCACACATTCGACTACGACGGGCTGCGTTATGACCCCTCGATCGTGTACCGCGTCGATGCGCAGCGGCATGGGGCGGCATGGGGCGCCGCCGAGTTCGGTAATGCCATCTGGACCGGGCCAGGGGAGGACAGCCCAGTTGTTCACCTCGATGGGGTCGGTACCAGTATTGGGGCGCTGATCTGGCATGAGTCGGACGACACGCCTGCCTTCACCCTCTCGGGCATCAGCCTGTATTACTCGCTGCGAGGCGAGCAGCGATAACGGAGAACACGATGGCTCTACTGGCCTCAGGCATCAACACCGGCGCCTCCAGTGCGCAGGACGCCTATGCGAAAAACCAGATCAACGATCTGTACAAGAACGTATTGGGTCGTGACGCCGATCAGGCGGGGCTCGACTACTGGACAAAGCAGATGGCGTCCGGCGGCATGTCCTATGCGGACGTGCAGAACAGCTTTCTCGGCTCGGCCGAAAACCGGGCCAAGAACGACACGTCCTCGATCATCCAGCAAACCTACAAAAACGTGCTGGGCCGGGATGCGGATCAGGCTGGTCTCGACTACTGGTCGAAGCAGGGAGACAGTTCCGGTCTGGGTGGCGTGTTTGATGGTATCCGGTCATCTGACGAGTACCGGGCAAAAAACTCCAGCACGAATGCCATTCAGCAAGATTATCGGAACCTGCTAGGGCGTGACGCCGATCAGGCCGGACTCGACTACTGGTCCGGGCAAAATCTGAGTGGCGCAGACCGCGGCATGGCTTTCCTCAATTCTGCCGAGTACACCGGTGGAAACGGGGCCGAGTGGGCCCGTGACAAGGCTGCCAGCACTGCGGGGACATGGGGTGCGGGATACAGCGGGGTCTACAACCCGAAAACCGGGCAGGTGCAGATCGGCAACCAGTCGTTCGATCCGAATGACTATGCCGGTATCTACGGCGCCGCCCATGCAGACGAAATTGCTGCCAGCGGTCTGTCCGCCGCCGATCACTGGAATCAGGTTGGCCAGTTCAAGGGCTACGACTGGGGGTTGAATGGCATGCAGCAGCAAATCGCCAACCGCACCCCTGCGGGACACTACGACGCGAACGTCAACAGTCAGGTCGACGCGGCGAGCGAGACCATCGAAGGCCGACTGAAAAACCTGCTCGACCCGAATAACGCTGTGGTTCGCCAGGCCGGTGACCAGGCGCGGATGTCATTCGCCTCGCGTGGGCTGCTCAACAGCAGCATGAGCGAACAGGCTGCCATGGAAGCAATGGTGTCCAAGGCAATCGACATCGCCGGTCCTGATGCGCAGCGGTATTTCCAGAACCGGATGAACAACGTCGACTGGCAGAACAAATTCGCGCAGGACCAGCAACAACAGAGCTATGCCCTGCAGAACATGGCGGTTCAGCATCAGTACAACCGCGACCTGTCCACGCTGAACAACTCGTTTGACACCGGGAAAATCGACCAGACACAGAACTACTCGCTGCGGCAGAACTACCTGTCGGCGATCAGCCAGGCCAACGCGATCTATCAGGATAACGTCGCCCGGCTGCAGGCGGCGCAGATGTCCACCAAGGACAAGCAGACTGCGCTCGATGCAGCCAAGACCCTGCGAGACAGCAACATCGCGCTGATGAACAGCGCATTTGCCGCGCAGCCGGGCTGGGCCAAAGAGTGGAGCGTTGAGGCTGACAACCCGGACGTCAAGGCTGTGCCGACACAGCCCGGGGGACGCTGATGGCATGGACACAGGGGGGCTCGTTCCGTGGGTTGCTGTCAGCCGGCATGGACGCCGCTGATGCACTCGACGAGAACGGATGGGCGACCGCACCCGGGCAGGAGCGTGGCGGGAATGCAGAGCATGCGGCCGGGCCGGTCAGCGCAGATGCGGCGGCGCGCAGTGCTTCAATGGCAAGTAGCGTACAGGGGGCACTCAACTCGACGGCCGGCCGTTGGGCGCGAGCGGTACTGTCTATTGCGGCGCCGCAATTTGGCGTGATGGCCAACATGATGTCGGTCGACCAGAGCCGCCCGGATGCGAAAGAATCCACCCTGTCGGCCATGGCCGCGCCGGCAATCGGCATGCTGGGATTCGCCAAACCGGCGCAGGCAATCAGCAGCGCCTATAGCGCAACCAAATCGGCACAACAAGGCGACTACGCCACGGCGGCAGTCACTGGGCTGCTTGGCATGGGGATGCTCAACGGCGTCACTACCGGCAACCCGTTCGGTGACATGGCAGTCTCGCGCGGGCTGCTGGGGATTGCCTCGTTTGCGGACAGCATGCGCGGTGATGATACCGGCGGATGGGGGGTGTCGAGCAGGAACACCAATGCGGCTGTCGGCTTCAACGACAGTCTGGGCGGGCCGGCCAGCAATGGCGCAGCGAGCAATGGTGCGGACAACGATGGCGGATGGGGCGCGAGCCACCAACGATCTGTTAACCGAGCGGTTGGATTCAACAACTCCATGGGAGCGCCGGCATCGAGCAACGACAGTAATCCCAGCGACAACAGCAGCGACAACAGCAGCGACAACAGCAGCTCCAGCAGCAGCTCCAGCAGCAGCTCCAGCAGCAGCTCCAGCAGCAGCTCCAGTAGCAGCTCCAGCAGCAGCTCCAGTAGCAGTGAGTAGGAGATAGGAGAAATGATGGACTTTGACTTCGGATTCAGTGGTGCCGGCAATGACAGTATCGACTACCTGTCCGGCCCATCGGCGGAGGCCGCCGCCGGCACGGACATGGTGTCCGGTTCGCCGTTCGGTGACAGCAATGTGGCTGAGCAGATCGGTTTCGGCAGCGGGGCGCTCAGCGGCGGTGATGGCATGTTCGGCTCGCTCGACGGCTCGTTTATGCCGGCGCTGAGCAGTTTTATGGATGGCGTGAAAGACATTGCCAGCAAGGGCGTTGACCAACTGGAGCAACTGGCCGGGAACAAGACCGCCCGGCTGGCGGCTGGCACGATTCTGCCGGCCGTTGGTCAGGCCATGATGGCGAAAGAAGCGATCAAGCAGCGCAACAGACAGCTCGACCGTCAGGAGCGGAATGCCGCGTGGGCGACACCGCAGCGCGAGCAGTTCCGGCAGGTCTCGCGCCCGACAGGATTGCTGGCCGCTGGCCAGCAGGCCGCACAGCAGCAGGCTGTTGCTGCCGCCGTCGCCCAGGCCACGCAACAGGAAAAAATCAAGGGGGTTCGCTGATGGCTGGACTGATCAATAGCGGCATGGCTGAACAGCAGGGGCAAAGTAGCGGTGGGCAACGCATCTACACCAAGCTGGTACTGATGACCCTGCAGTACCTGATGCAGCGTGACGCGTTCATGCAACTGGTGGCGCAGGCCCAGCAGGGTGATGCCGGGCAGGCCATTGGCGGCGGCGTGGTTCGTGCGCTGCTGGGGCAGCGCCAGGCGGCGCAGCAGGCAGGTATGCAGATCGACACCGGCATGCTCTCGGCGGCCAGTGTGGAAATCGCGCAACGCCTGGCGGAAGCATTCGCGCTGCTGGGGGTGGTGCAGGATGCTGAATCGACGGCGCGTGATGCCATCGAGTACGGCAAAACGCTGACGCAGGGCGGGGGCGGGCAGGCAGCTCCTGCCGACCAAGAGCCCGCCGAGCCGGCGCCTGTTGGCGCGCCTGACGAGATGGAGCCCGGCATGTCTGCGAACGAGGTGATGCAATGAGCGGGCTGATCCAGGCGGGAATCTTGTCCGGGCTGGGCGATATGGCAAAGGCCGCATATGCGGCCGATGTCTCTGCCGAAACGGCGCAAGCCAAGGCGCGTGCCGATCTGCAGAAAACCCTGCTTGAACAGCAGCTCAAGAATCAGGGCGCCATGGGGGTGGAGGAAGCCAAAAAGCTGCCGCTCGACATTAGCAACCCACGGGTGCAACAGGCCATTGCGCTGAATACCGGGATGAGTACGCCGGACGTTAAGGGCGTTGTTGACTCCTTGGGAAGTCCGGATCTGCTTTCACCCGAGAACGCCAAGCTCATGGGGGATCTGTACAAAAAGATTTCTGCTGCCTATGCGCAGCTCAACCCGGGGCAGGCCTCGGCCGCCAAGAGCCTGGAGGACGCTCGCGGTGCCAAGATCGGCAACGATCTGGATACGATTACGCTCAACGGCGGGGTGCCATTGGGGGTTCGTCAGCGCTATGAAAGTGCCCGGCGCGGTCTGGCCCCGTACAGCGTGGATGGCGGTGTGCTGTTCAACAGAAATACGGGGGATGTTGGCCAACTACCGGAGGTGCCTGGCGGCAAGGTTGCGGCGGAGAACATTCGCACGGCGAATTCCCTGATCGATCTTGTTCGCAACAACGATACTTATATCCGTCAGTACGAGAAAACGCTGGCGGATCGTTCGGTGCGAGATCAGTCCATTCGCCAAGATGCGAAAGACAAAATTCAGGCGTTGCGCGCAGAAAATGCCGGTTACAAGGGGCAGATCAATTTGTTGCTCGGCTCCGGGCAAGGGACTACCACGTCAACCGGCCGGCAACGAGGCAACGTGACAGGATTCCTCGGGCAGTAAACAGCACAGCGCCCCGCCATGAGCGGGGATTCGTTTTTCAGCCTCACGGTTCCGTGGGGCTTTTTTTCGTCCACGGCTAGGGTAGCTCCCGAAAGGGTGGCGCCAAAATCTCCCGCAACGCTGCCGGCCGTGGACATCTATTTGCGGGTGGAGATCGACATGATGCAAATCATCAAAGCTGAGTTCGACGGCCATACCATGCAATTCCGTGAGGATGGCTGGTTCAATGCCACGGTGGCAGCAGAGCGTTTTGGCAAACGGGTAGACCATTGGCTGGCCAACCGGGAAACCGACCAATACATCACCGCCCTGTCCGAGCTGCTTAATACCCGGAATTCCGGGGAATTAATCCATGCCCGCAAGGGGCGTAACGGCGGGACATGGCTGCACCCTAAATTGGCGGTCGCATTCGCCCGCTGGCTTGATGTGCGCTTTGCCGTCTGGTGCGACATGCAGATCGACGGCCTGTTGCGCACTGGCTACGTGCGTATCACGGAAGAGGAGCGCAGCTACTGGCAGCAGATGATTGCACTCGAAGTGACTGACGCCGAATCAAAGGTGCACGCCTCGCTTGGCTCTCGCCTGATGTTGGCCAGGAAAAAAATGCTGCCGATGATCCGTGGCGAGCGGTCCCGGCTCAAGGCGCTGATGCAGTCATCCCTACTGCTCGAATGATGTCATGCCGCGTGTCTGCAAAAGCCAATTTTGGACTTTGATGATAAAACAATGGCTTACGAGATAATTTTTCGAGACCGTCAAATTGACGGTCAGCGTTCCTCCATTGACGGGCCGTTGACCGCCTTGATTGCGGGGATGAGTTTTGGCGACGCAATTTTGCGTCACGAGATTACATCGATGATCGCGGCAAGCGCTGGCGCTTGGTGGAGATGACCAAAGACGGTTTCATGTTTCTGGTGATGGGTTTTACTGGCAAGCAGGCCGGACGTATCAAGGTGGCCTTCATCGACGCTTTCAACGCCATGGCCGAGCACATCAAGCTCCAAGCCACCAGCGTATGGCGCGAGTACCAGGCTGCCGTGGTTGACTACAAAAAGGGCGAGGCGATGGCCAGCATCTTTGGTCGAGGGCTGAGGCAGTGGGGCGTCATCAAGCCCGTGAAGGCGGCCCGGCTCGCCACGCTTGAGAGCAGGATGCAGATGCCGCTGTTGCTTGAATAGCTCGCCTAACGGTGGGTTTTTTTATTGTCTATTCACCCGCTTCGGCGGGTTTTTGCATTTCTGGAGACCGGCATGGCCGACACTCAACCCCCGATCACTGGCACTGATGGCGTGGACCTCGATGTATCTGGCCTGCTGAACCTCGCCGACCAGACCCCTGTGGGCATGCGCGTGCCAGTCGGTGCGCCTAAGGGCGACTCTCGCGGCCGCGCCGTCACGGCTGCGGACCTGGTTGCTCCGGCTCAATATGCCCCGCTGATCACCGCCGCAGCTCAGCGGCATGGCATCGACGTCGACATCCTGACCGCGCAACTGTTTCAGGAGTCGAGGTTTAACCCGCGTGCGGTTTCTCCTGCCGGTGCCCGAGGCATTGCGCAGTTCATGCCGAAAACTGCGTCGTCCATGCGGGTTAATCCACTCGACCCAGTCAGTGCCATTGATGGCGCCGCGCGGCTGATGGGCGAGAATCTGGACCGCTACCGCGGCGATTATGCGGCCGCACTGTCTGCTTACAATATCGGCCTTAATTCAACGAAGTGGGGTAACCCGGAGACGCTGGATTACGTCGCAAAAATCCGCGACTACGCACGCACCATCAAGGCAGGTAAAGCCCAGCAGCAAGCTGCCCGGCAAGAGGCCACGGCTGCGCAGAATCATTCGCTCATGCGTGCCACTGAAAATCGCGATGCAGAACAGATCCGTAGCGCAAAACCGGCCCAGGCCCAGCAGACGGCCGGCGCCGCTGATCCTGCATTCCTTGGCAAGGGCATTCTGCCTGGTTTGGTCTCGGCCCTGCGCGACAGTTCCGGCGTTGCAGTTGGCCGTGCAATCGAGGGGGCCGGTGACCTGATTCATGCGATCACGCCGGATGGTTTGCTGCCGGAGGATGTCGGCGGGCGGATTGCTGCTGCCGGCCGCGATCTGGTTGCTCGTCATGAACGCCTGGCTGAAGCCAGCCAGCCCGACATCCAGAACAGGGACTTGCGTGCTGCCTATGGGGGCCTGCAATCGACCGTACGCGCTGTGCCGGCGCTGGCGGCAGCCGTGGCCACGCGCAACCCGAATGTAGCGCTGGGCGTTATGGGGGCCGACAGCGGTGTGCAGGCGTACAGCGATGCGAAAAACGCAGGCCGTTCTACGGCACAGGCCGTGCTACACGGTGCAGCGTACGGGCTGACCGAGGCTGCCAGCGAAAAATTGGGCCTTGGCTTTCTGGCAGAAAAGTTGGGTAAAGCCGGGTTCGCGCGCCTGCTGTCTGGCTACCTGCTGCGCGATATGCCCAGCGAACAGGCTGCGACGATTGCGCAAAAAGCACTCGACTACGCGACACTGACTCCCGAGAAAACGCTGGGTGATTTCAGGTCCGAAATATTGGGGGACATGCGTGATACCGCGATTGCTACCGCAGTACAGGGTGGCATCATGGGTGGAGCAGGCCATGCCGGCGCCAAGCTGTTGAATCGTGGGGCGGATCGTGCCACAGCGAGTGGCGCCCCGGATTTGGCTGGTGCACAAACACAAGCCGCCGCGCCGGATGGCGGAAATCTGGCCGGCAGCCTGTCGGAGACGGACTCCCTGGAAGAGACGCTGCGTGCAGCAGCCCGTGAATATCACGGCGATGTACCGACGCAGGAACCCAGCGACCTGCGTCAGCGCCTCGGCATGGCTCAGCTCGCCGGCACGCCGCCGGCAACCACGTCGATCCAGACGACCAGCGTGCAGCCGGTCGAGGTCCCCGGGGGGGACATGACGCCGGCTGTGTTGCAGGAACAGGCAGCGCAACGCCAGGCGAAAGCGGATGCGACCACTGCACGACAGACGGAGTGGGAAGCGGCGCTGGCCGAGCTCGACGCGCGCAAACAGCAGGAGCTTGATGCGCTGGCGGCGGATGGTCATATCGGTCGCGCCGAGTACGACAATGCCGTGATGGATGCCATGTCGGCATCTGAGCCGGTGCCGACAGTAATGGCCCAAGCCTTTGCTGACGCGCAACAGCGTGATGCTGATCCGGCCGGGCGCAGATTCAGCCTGAATGACAAGGATGAGGCCCCTGACGCCGCGCAGAGCAATGGGTTCACTCCCGACGCCTTGCGTACCACGCTGCAGTCCGGCGACATGGGTGGACTGATCGACGGGCTGATCGACGGCGGTCGTGTTGTGCTGCATGCCGATGCCTCCACGCTGCCCGGCACGGCCCCGGCTGATACGGTCGTGCAGGGGATGACGGATGCAGATGGCACGGTCCACCTGGTGGCGGGCAACCTGAATGCCGACAATGCGACCGCTGTACTGCTGCATGAAGCGTTTCATGGTGGCGGCCAGTCTCTGCTGGGAGACAAGGCGTGGACCGGCCTGATGGCCCGAGTCAACCGCATTGAGCGTGCCATGCGTGGCGGAGCGTTCTGGCGCGCTGCTGCTGAGAGCGTCGGGCATGCCAACCCGGGGGCCTCGCTGCGAACGGAGGAATTTGCGGCCTACGCCATCGAGCACTATGCCCAGGCACCACAGTCTATTCGCAAATGGGTCAGTGACATCATGGGTACGGTGCAGGCATGGACGCAGCGTCGATTCGGCATCCAGATCGGCCGTGTAACTCCCGCGCAACTACACGCTCTGGCCCGTGCGGCTCTGCAAGTGCCGGCCATGACGGACCGCGCCCCCGCCGGTTCGGTTGCCGACCAGAAAGCATCGCCGTTTGGCCAGCGCCAAGGGCTGTTCCAGCTACCACCGATTGAGGCGGTGACGCTGACGGGGCTGGAACTGGGCAATGGGCTGAGCAAGAAGGGGCTGGCTCAGGCGGCTGACAAGCTGCTGCGGGAGATTCAGCATGCCGGAGTTCCGCTGCGTAATCAGGACAGCGGGTGGGATCTGGTGATTGCGAAGGTGGACCGGCAGAAAATGGGTGACAACCCTGGGCTTTCGGCCGCCGACAGCAAGGCGGTTGCTGCAATCCGCGAGCTGGTTGACCGCGCTGTTGTGGCTGAATCGCACGCTGATGCCGAACACGGTAATCCTGATGTACAGGCCATTCACAGGCTATACGCGCCGGCGATCATTGAAGGGAGGCCGTACCGTGTGAAACTGACGGTGAAGGACTACTCGGGAAAATTGGGGAGAAGGAATCTGCATGCAATTGAATCGGCAGAAATAGAAAACGCCCCTATGGGAACCTTGCCGTCCTACTCCACTGCGGAAACCACAGTTCGGACAGCTCAACCAACCTCGGGGCGCACTTTTACTATAGCCGAACTGCTGTCTGGTGCAAAGCGGGATGGAGATGGGCAGTCATTCGTCGATGACGATGCGCGCTACAGCCTTCGCAATCCGCTGCGTGCGGGCCAGCCGGCCGGGAATGAAATTGCGCCCGAGACCTGGACGGAAAAACAGATCCGCATGCAGGCCAACAGGTTCAGCCGGGTTGAGCGTGTCGAGGCACAGTTGCGCCGCATGGGGATTGCCGTCCCGGCCTGGCTGTCGCCCACAAATGCCGAGATCAGCTATCACGGCCGTCGTGCCGAGAGAATGGCCGATCTGCGCGATAACGAGGTGCAGGCGCTGGCGGATGCCATGGCGCAGAACCGTGTCCGGCCTGACCGATTCGACTGGTATGCGCTGGCTCGCCATGCACCGGAAGGTAACGCACATATTGCGTCGCTTGAGGGCGGCATGCCTGATGGCGGCAGCGGCATGACTAACAGGCAGGCGGCTGACCTGATGGCCGGGCGTGACATCACGATGACCGTGCAGACCGAGAACGAGCATGGCCGGGTGACGGCACGCCAAGTGACGGTGCGCGGATTTTCGCCGGACGAACTGGCGCGACTGAGGACTGTTGCCATTCCGTTTGATGCGCTGGTGGAGAAATCCCGTCAGCTCAATGTTGAGTATGGGCTGGAATCCAAGGAAACCGTAGATGGCTGGCGGCAGATGTTCCAGCACTATGTGCCTTTGGCAGGTAAGGCCGGGAAAGCCGAATTTGGCGGCGCGCCCGGGAAACAGTCCGGGTTCAGCGTGAATGGTGGTGCCCGGCATCGAACAGGGCGTAGTAGCGTGGCGCCGAACATGACGGAACAGGTGATTCGTCAGGCCGAGGATGCGATTGCTCGTGGTGAGAGCAACCGAGTGGCTGGCGTGTTTGTGGCGTTGGCCCATTCTCTCCGGGGGAACATGCCCGTTGCACCGAATGGCAAACCGCTGTTTGAGCGCGATCCGACCGATCTGCGCCGCTATGTCAAGGATGGCAAGATTGTTCAGGCTGACGTGCCGGCCCAAGTGGGCAGGGATGTGCTGATCGCGCGCATTGACGGCCGGGACGTGCCGGTCCGCATTAATGACCCGGCACTGGTCGAGTCTGCCCGCAACCTGGATGCCCCGCAAATGTCGGCGCTGCTTGAGCGGGCCGGGTCCCTGACGCGCTTGCTGTCGATGACCTACACCGCGGCCAGCCCGTCGTTCTGGCCGGTGGCGTTCCTGCGTGACCTGCAGTCGGTCGCGGTTCAAGGTGGGCGATTTGGCAAGGGTATCGTGGGTGGCATGCTGCGCCCGGGCGTGCTGTCCAGCAGTCTGGGGCAGGCATTCCGGCATGAATTCACTGGCCGAGAGTCACCTGAATTCAGCGCGTTTCGCCGTGATGGTGGTCGCACCGGGTTTGTTCAGGTCACGCGGGAGCTGGCTGAAAAGCGTGCAGACCTGCTTGGGGCCATCCGTGTTGCGGAGCCCGGCTTTAATGGCCCCAAGGCCAAGTCGGTGATTCGGCGGCTCTGGCGCTACTACCTGGCGACAGGGTCGGCGCTGGAGACTGGCGTGCGGTTTGCCGCATACCAATCGGCCCTGTCTCAGGGCCAGGACAGCGCCTCGGCCGCGCGAGTCGCCAAGGAGATCACGCTCAACTTCAACCGCAAGGGTGCGGGCGAGAACGCTATACGGATGGCAGCGTTGTACCCGTTCTACAACGCCAGTGTGCAGGGCATCCGCAACACCGCCATCACGATGCAGAACCGGCGAGTGCAGACGGCCATGGCCGCGTTCGGTGGCATTGCATTGCTGGCGCAGTTGGCACTGCTGGGCAGCATGGATGACGACGAGCGGGACGATCTGATGAACAACCCGGCGTACCGGGATGATCGCATCGGCAACATCCTGATCCCGACTGGGAATCCGGAGAGACCGTATGCGAAAATTCCGGTTCCGCCAGACTTCTCGTTCGTGACGGCTACGGCCAGCGCCATGACCGACATGCTGTATGGCGGGGAGGGCGCCGGCTGGCGTGCTGCTGGCAGCCTGCTGCAAGGCTCTGCAGTTGCGTTCTTGCCGCCGCCGTTTGGCGACGTCGCACGCGCTGTGACGAATGCACCTGACGGTGCCGGCAAGAAGGCCGCGTTTGTTGCGGCCACGCCAGCGATTGCCAAGCCTCTCGCGCAGATCGTGAACAACGTGAATTATCTCGGCCTTCCACTGGTGCCCGGCCGAGACGACTCGATCACGCCCGAGGCCTACCGTGCGTATCGGCGGAACCGGACCGGCTGGGCCGCAGGGCTGGCTGACTGGCTTAACCGCAGCACGGGTGGCAATACAGCGCAGTCTGGCCACATTGACATCAGCCCGGAAACGATCCTGAACCTGACCCGGTCGTATGGCGGTGGGATCGCCGGTTTTATTCTGCAGGGGAGTGATGCACTGACTAATCCGCAGAAAAGCTGGCTGGATCTTCCGGTCATTGGCCGGCTGTCGGCAAATCCTGACGCGCTGGATCGCGGGCGGGATTCCGTGGTCAGGGAGTCAATGGATCGTGCTCTGATGGATTCGCGACGGCTGGACGCTCTGTGGGATGCTGGCGAGGATTCCGCTGCCGATAGGCTCGCGACGGAAATGGCTGCTCGGGGTGATGATATTCGGGCAGCCGATGCCCGATCGTTGCGTTCGGAGATGATGGCGTTGAGCCGAGAGGAAAGCCGGCTGGGAACGCAGACAGACCCTGGCGCCATGAAGATCCGTGGCGAACTTGATGTATGGAGAAAGGAGATTACCCGCGATATGAGGGCGGCTGATAAGGCTGCGTCAGCTAGATGAAGGAATGGGGGCCAGTGCGGGCTGGCCCCTACAATCAGTCAATAGGGGCATCTTTTATCAGTTCAATAAATTTCTTATTTTTCATTAAGCTGATTTCTGCAGATCCGTCCATTGATGCACAATTGCTTAAAAATCAATTCTAGTGTGCATGACTTAGTAACGCTTCCTCCACGGATACAAGTCAGCGCATGCACCAGCTTGAAACTTAGTGTTGACATGGAGCATGCACTCTTGTGCGGATGAATACCCAAAGATCTTTGGGTATAGTATTGGGCTAATGAAAAAGCCAAGCAAGAAAAACACGAATGCCAACAGTAAATAAATTTTTTTGATTGGGGTTTTTAATTTTCTAATATAGATTTTCTTAAGTTGTGCTATTTTAAATGTTTTGAAAAAAACTATTAATATAAATGCCATACCAGCCACAAGAAATCCGTACCATTCATTGGCATCTTCATTTGATAGAATAAGCATGGCAATAAAACCGCAACACCATATAAATAATATGGCATGCATTTCCGATTCGTCTATTTTTTCCTTTTCTCTATTTATATATATTTTTTCTCTAATGCTTATGTTTTCAAGTTTAATTGCCGACCAGATTGAAAATGGAATTATGTATATAATATACAAAATTGCCCAAATTTGATTTCCTTTCATTGCTAATCCTTATGGGTTATTTAAGCCAAATCTTGAAAGAGACCATACTGAAAGCAAAACCCAAAATACCCCACTGTGTGTATGAAGCATATTTCCATCACTAAGAACCACCACGATAATGGCAGCAAATAACGAAATTATAGGCATAAAGAATGCGATAATGGCTGCCAATAACCCGAGTGATTCATTTATGGCAAATAGCGACACAATATGACTTGAAATAAGAGAAACAATGGCACATGCAATAGCCAGTCCGGATAATTTTTCTCTGATGTTATTTTTTACAAAAAAAGAAATTAATATTAAAAGCGCCGTAGCTGCAAAATTAAATTTCCCAACATAAACGAGAATTAAATAAAGAGTATTCATGCATTCCCCATTTAATAATTAATTGTGTATGCTAAATTTATTTAGCGTACACTTTCCGCGTGCCGCTGTCATCTGATGTTGCATGCCACCCGACCGTCAAGTTGACAGTCCGTGTCCCTAAGCTGGACAGCACGGGGGGCTGGAACCGGATGTGGTAGAACTGCTATGGTGTAGCCACGGTTGCGGTGGCAAAAAGTTGGTAGATTTTCATGGTGCCAATAAACTCTTTTTAATCAATTGGTTATTTTTAGAGTGTTCCCCGCGGGTGCGGGGATGAACCGAACGTCGACGGGCTGCAGTTCAGGCGCGCCTGGTGTTCCCCGCGGGTGCGGGGATGAACCGTCGGCCACGCTGTCAGCCAGGTTGCCGACTGCGTGTTCCCCGCGGGTGCGGGGATGAACCCGCCATGGTCCGCATCAGGCCGACCATCGACCCGTGTTCCCCACGGGTGCGGGGATGAACCGCCCGTGAGCGGCCCGCCTCACTGCACTTGAGAGCAGGATACAGATGCCGCTGCTACTCGAATGAAGGCCCGCCTCTTGGCGGGCTTTTCGTTGACACGCCGCCCGCCCGTGGCGATACTGCGGGTTCCTAAACAGTTAAGCGCCGGCCGGCGCGTCCGCTACCTGCGGAAAGCCGGTTTTTTGTTGCCCCTCTTTCGGCGTGCGTGCGTCTGCGCGCGGCCATACCGGTCGATGGGGGCTGCGGGTACCCGTAAGGGCCCGGCGCTCGCTTAGCTGGCGTAGGACAGCCCCCACCCCTGCTTGGGTGGAATTCCTGAAAAGCTAGGAGGCTACCCATGGCCGCTCAAACCCTCGTCCCGGTGTTCGCCGGAACCATCAATAATGAATCTGTCCTGCTCTGCGACGCTCGTCTGCTGCATGGATTCCTGCGAGTTGGTCGCCGGTTTGCGTCTTGGATCACTGAGCGCATCTCCGAGTACGGGTTCGTGGAAAATCAGGACTTTGTTGCTATTTCCCAGAAGCGGGAAATAGGTCATGGTCGCGGACGCACTGATTACCACCTGACCATCGACACGGCGAAAGAGCTCGCCATGGTCGAGCGGAACGAACAGGGCCGGGCTGTCCGCCGATACTTCATCGAATGCGAGAAGCGGCTGCGCCAGATGGTAAAGCCGGCCACCACCACAACCGACGCCCGCACTCCGCTGCGCGCCGCCGTGAGCATGCTGGTCGGCAAGAAAGGGCTGATGTACCCGGACGCCTACGCGCTGGTCCATCAGCGGTTCGGCGTCGAGCATATCGACCAGTTGGCGCCGGAGCAGATCGGTCAGGCTGTCGAGTACGTCCACCGGCTGGTGCTGGAAGGCGAGGTGCTGCCGGCAGAGAAGAAGGGCGCATACCACTTCCCCAAGGAGACCGCTGCGCCGCATGACTTCGAGCGCCGGGCATTCATCAACGTGAACATGACGCCGGACGTGCTGCTGGACAGCAGGAACCGCGCGCCTGAACTGGAGCTGATTGAGGCTCTTGAGCGTGACGGCCACGACGTGGCCGGCGCCAAGATTCGCATTCTGGCGCTGAGAGACGCCGCAGCGTGGCAGGTGAAATTGCTGGCGATGATGGAGGATGTGCGCTGGAGGCTTGGCCATCAGGCTGACAGGATCAGGCAATGCACCGACCAGCGCGGCATGAACGTGGTATTCGACAAGAAGCCCACCAAGAAGATGGTGGCCGCAGCGCAAGGGGCGCTCCCGCTCGGTTCTGCGTAGCCGCCTGACTGAACACACAGCCCGCCTGTCCTAGCGACAGCGCGGGTTTTTTTATGTCCACCGCCCGGCCCTGCGCCGGGCTTTTTCATGGAGGGGTCATGACAGCAAACAATGACTATTTCGATCACCCGAACCGTAATGACCGGCTGGTCGATGGTGATACTGCCCGGGCTCGGGATGTGAACAAGCTGTTCGATGCGGTCAGTTCGGCGTTCACCGCTGTCGAAACGGATCTGAGCAAAACGATCACGCTCCCGGACGGCGCGACGACTGCCAGCATTCCGCCAGCACCAGCAGACCGGGCGCATCAACTGCTGGCGTTTGATTCCAGCGGCAATGTAACTGTGCTGCCGGGCGGAGGCCCGAGCGTCCGGGCGGGAAAGATGCTGATTTATGACCAGAACGGCAACCCGGTGCTGCAGATGGCGATCGACATTGCCACCGTACAGTCGGTGTACAGCGCGGCGGCAGCCGCAGCGGCTTCGCAGGTTTCGGCGTCCGCCAGCCAGGGTGCCGCAGCGGCCAGTGCAAGTCTGGCGCAGGAATGGGCATCCAGCGCAGCCGGGTTTGCTGCAGCTGCAGATTCTGCGCGGCTGCAGGCGGCGGCAGTGGCCGAATCGGTCGCTGACGGGCCGGTGGTGTCGGTCAATGGGCATCACGGCGTCGTGACCCTGAGCGCCGCCGATGTCGGCCTGACTCGTGTCGACAATACCGCCGACGTGGATAAGCCGATCAGTGACGCCCAGCGTACGGAGCTGGATGCACTGCGCCAGTACGTCGACCAGAACAAAACCACTCTCGCCACCATCCAGGCGGCAGCCCTGTCTTTCTGAGGATTCATCATGGCAAAAACTTTTACTGCCCCATTCGCGCAAACTCCGCGCACCGCTACCGCTGTCGTCACGGCGGCGGCCGGCGCGCTGACGACTGATTCTCCGACCGGCGTTGTCGAGCTGCTGACCGCCGGCGCTGACGGCGCGATCCTGACCAGGCTGACGGCCATGCCGCGCGCGACCGTCACGGCGTCGAGCCTGGTGCTGTATCTGTCGAGCGACGGCGGCACGACGAAACGCCTGATCGACTCGGCGCTGATGCCGGCGCAGACCATCAGCACGACAGCGCAGATCGCATCGACGACCGTTGGGAGCTACAGCGAGATTGTGCCGTTGCGGCTCGGAGCTGGTGACCGGCTCTATGTCGGGAGCCAGGTCGCACTGGCCGGCGGCATCGTGTTCCGCGCCGAATACACGGACTACTGATCATGACCTATCCGTATGGGATGCGTGGCGCACCGGCTGCTGGTGGCGGGCTGGGCGGGCTGCCTCGGCGGTCGGGTGGCAGCGGTGGTGTTGGAGGCCCGAGTGAGATCGGCAGCATTGCCTATTTCAAATCGAATCCTGGCGACCGTTATTTGCCGGCGAATGGGGCCATTCTTGATCAGGCCGCATACCCTGATCTGTATGCGGCCATTGGGCTGATTGGAGCTAATGTATTTGGGTGGACCGCAGTAACTAGCGGGTTCGGCGGTCAGAACATCTATTCCGTTGCGACAGACGGGGCAGGGGTGTGGGTGGCGGGCGGGGGTAACGGGACGATTGCGCGCTCGACTGATAACGGCGCTACGTGGCCCGGGGGGGTCAGCGCGTTCGGCGCTACGACCATCTATTCCGTTGCGACAGACGGGGCTGGGGTGTGGGTCGCCGGTGGGGGTAACGGGACGATTGCGCGCTCGACTGATAACGGCGCTACGTGGACCGCAGTAACTAGCGGGTTCGGCGGTCGGAACATCAATTCCGTTGCGACAGACGGTTCCGGCGTGTGGGTTGCGTGTGGGGCCTCCGGAGCGATGCAGCGCTCGACCGACAACGGTGCTACGTGGGCCGGGGTAACCAGCGCGTTCGGCACTACGATCATCAATTCCGTTGCGACAGACGGGTCTGGTGTGTGGGTCGCCGGTGGGGGTAACGGGACGATTGCGCGCTCGACTGATAACGGCGCTACGTGGGCCGGGGTAACCAGCGCGTTCGGCACTCAGGGAATTATCTCTGTCGCCACAGACGGTTCTGGCGTGTGGGTTGCGTGTGGGGCCTCCGGAGCGATGCAGCGCTCGACCGACAACGGTGCTACGTGGGCCTGGGTAACCAGCGGGTTCGGCACTACGACCATCTATTCCGTTGCGACAGACGGGGCTGGGGTGTGGGTGGTGGGCGTGAGCAGCGGGACGATGAGTCGCTCGACTGCGTCGTATCCATACGACAAGACGAAAAAATTCATGACCCCATTTGTGACAACTTCCCCAACCGCTGGCCGCCCTTACATCCGCGCGAGGTACTAAATGGACCTGATCAAAATTCACAACAACATCGCCACGCGCGAGCCGGTTCCTGCATTTCTCGTCGGCCTCGCGCCGGAATCGCTGCTCGACCTGTCGTGGACTGATCCGGCGTTGGGCGTGCGTGACTGTGCGTGGTGGCCGGCTGAATATGCCGGCACTCCATACGACGACAGCACGCAACGCCTCGGCGCCGAGCAGCTGACTCCAGACCCGGGCCGGCATGTGGTGGTCGTATCCCATGAGGTCGTGCCGCTGACCGGTGACGAGATTGCAGACAGGCTGTCAGCCGCCCGGGAGCGTATGCGGCATGTGCTCGTCGAGTGGGAACAGGCAGAGCGGGGGGCTGGTGTTGAGCATGCTGGGCGCCGCTGGCTGACGACACCTGCCGCGCTGCAGGACATCCGTGATGCGCTGTTGGCCGGGATTGTTCCTGGTGGCCAGTGGGTCGATGCCGAGCGCCAGGCCGTGCCGATGGTGCTGGATGGCCTGCGGGCGCTGTGGGCTGCCATGGTCGAACGCGGGGCGGTCATCTACGCCCGCCGGCTGGAAATGGAGGCAGCCGTCGACAGAATGTCACTCGCCGATCTGGCCGGATTCTCGCCCGGATGGCCTGTCGCCACTGAATAACGGACCGCACTGCGGTCCATTTTTCTGCCCGCTGCGCGCGGGCTTTTTCACGTCCGAGGGGACTGTATGAGCAAGGAAATCATGGCCGAGGCCATCAAGGCGGCGCCGCCGGTCGCTGTCACTACCGCATCCCTGGCCGGCCTGAGCCTGGCCGAGTGGGTATCGATCGCCACGTTCATCTACATCGGCCTGCAGGTCGGCCTGTTGGTGCCGCGCTACTGGCGCGAGTACCGGGCATGGAGAGACGGCAGCGATGAAACTGACGTTCCGGGGGACGCGACATGATGCCGCCCGCCCTGAAAGCACGTATTGCGGCTGCCGTCGCCGGCGGCGCACTGGCGATTGCCGTGCCGCTGACCGGCTATTTTGAGGGCCTGCGCCCCACGGCCTATCTCGATCCGGTCGGCATCCCGACGATCTGCTACGGCAGCACGGCCGGTGTGCGAATCGGTCAGCGCAAATCGCAGGTTGAATGCGACCGGCTGCTGGCCGGCGAGCTGGGTCAGGCGCTGGCCGTGGTCGACCGCAGTGCGCGGGTACCGATGCCGGATACCCGCCGAGCGGCGCTGGCGTCGTTCGTCTACAACGTCGGGCCGGGCGCATACCAGCGTTCGACCCTGCTGCGCCGGCTGAACGGCGGTGACACTGTCGGCGGCTGCAACGAGCTGCTGCGCTGGAATCGTGCCGGCGGCCAGGTGCTACCCGGCCTGACTGCACGCCGTGAGGCGGAGAGGGAACTATGTCTGATGCACTGATCCGCTGGATTGCCGGCGCGCTGGCTGTCCTTGCGCTGCTGGCCGGCGTCTGGTGGCACGGCCACAGCCGAGGCGCTGCCGGTGTGCAGGCCGAATGGGATGCCGACCGAGCCCAGCTCAACACCAAACTGCTGGCGCAGGAGCGGTCCGCCCGTGCCGCCGAACAGCAGCACGCCCAGACGCTGGCCACCATCGATGCCAAATATCAGGAGAACGAACGCAATGCCCAACTGGAAACTGACCGTCTGCGCGCTCAGTTGCGCGCTGGCACTGTCCGCCTGTCAGTCCCCGTCGTCGCCGGAAGTTGCAGCCTGTCCGCAACTGGCGCCGGTGCCGGCAGCGGTGATGGTGCCGAGAGAGCCGACATTCAGCCAGCGGCTGCTGATGATCTTGTCGCCCTCGCAGCCGACGCCGATGCCGTCGTCCGGCAACTGAGCGCATGTCAGGCGGTGGTGCGGGCTGATCGTGATGAATTCGTGAAATAGGGAAGGGAGCCCGGGCGAGCGCTCATTGCGAGCGATGGGCGTAGAGGGTCGCGGCACACTGTGCCGGATTTGTGCCGCAGCGGGTGCAGGCGTGGTGCAGGTGGTTGCAGTCTCGTGCAGGAATGGCACAATCCGAGCGCGATTTTGCTATTGAAATCAGGCGGCTACGTGCGCCGCTTAGGATTCGTAATCAGTAGGTCGAGTGTTCGATTCACTTCAACGGCACCAGTAAAATCAAGGGGTTGCAGGATTTTTCCTGTAACCCCTTTTTTGTTTTCTAGCTCGTGTAAGCACTATGTAAGCGGGAACGGTCAATAGTGTGGGCGTTCGGCCAAGGCTTGTGCGGCTGATGCTAGATGAAGTGGACCGGTCTGGAAGACCTTCTCTGTGTTGGCACAAATAGCTGTAACGCGGCGGCGGTTTTGACACTCTTTGGCGCAGGATTTGTCACTGCGCCAAAGGCCATATCAGCCCCGGATTTGTGCATTGATTGTCACGAGCCCCGCTGCCCAGCGGGGCTTTGCTTTGGCGTTAGAACAGGCCACCCAGCGCATCAGGCTCCCAGTTCGTGATAACCAGTTCTCTACTGGTTTCCGGCGCGCCGTGGACGCTGCCAGTGCTGTACTTGATATCCAGACCCTCCATCCAGAATCCCGCAAAAGCCCCACGAATGTCGGGATGGTCATTGATGCTCACCATCACCTTGCCCTTGCACGTCCGCATCGCCTCAGCCAGCCTCTCGTATTGCTCGAACTCGAATGGCACGCCGTAGCCCTCGGTCTGCCAATACGGTGGGTCAGCGTAGAAAAAGGTGTGGCTGCGGTCGTACCGCGTCAGGCAGTCCTGCCATGACAGGTGCTCAATGTTGGTGCCTGCCAGTCGCAGATGCGCAGCGCTGAGGTTCTCCTCAATCCTGCACAGGTTAATCCCCGCTGCCGTGGTCGCCGTGCCGTATGTCTGCCCGACGACTTTTCCCGAGAACGCGTGGTGCTGCAGATAAAAAAATCTGGCTGCGCGCTGGATGTCAGTCAGTGTCTCCGGGCGAGTTGTCTGCTGCCACTTGAACACCTCACGGCTGCTGATGGCCCACTTGAACTGCCGCACAAACTCTTCCATATGGTGCTGCACCACCCGGTACAGGTTCACCAGTTCGCCGTTCACGTCGTTCAGCACCTCGACAGGGGCCGGGATACGGCGCAGGAAATACAACGCGGCGCCACCACAGAACAACTCCACATAGCATTCATGCCGGGGGAACAGAGGGATCAGGCGGTCAGCCAGGCGTCGCTTTCCGCCCAGCCACGGAACGATGGGATTCATGTCCATCGGGAACTCCTTGTGATGGCGTTCCGTGACGCTCGTAATAGAGGCTCGCGGCCTTCAGATGGTTCAGGCACCCACAGCGCGGGCACTTGATAGAGATGGCGATATATTCACCCTCTGCGAGTTTGCGGCCGCAGTGGCCGCATCGGATGTCGTTAATCATTAGCTGCAGTGTCAAAAAACCCGCTAAACTTGCTGCGCTTTCAGGCCTGAAAGTGGCAGCCTCGGGGTGACTTGCAGGGTAGTTCTGCGGGTCAGCTGGCCGAGGTGGCGCTTGCAACACCTCCTCGGTCGCTGCCTCTCTTACGCGGTCCTGTTGATGCGCAGTGCCGGAGGCGAATGCCGGCGCTTTTGCTCCGATTCGAACGCCGCCTGGCAATGATTGGGTTGCCAAAAAAACAGTGTATCCACCACATGCCGCGCCATGCGCCACCCGCGCAGTTGACGATGACGCCAGCAGCGACTGGAGAACGTTTCATCGGCCCAGCCGCCGGGTAGCGTGGCATTGAACAGTTGGTCGACTGCAATGGCGATCTGCAGCAGCCAGCGCATCATGCTTCACTCCCCGGCCATCCGGCACTATAGTCATAGGTAGCCACGGCCTCGGCGCTGTCCAGTGCATCAATGGCAGCATGGTGTGCGCGTTCAGCGGTAAACCCGGCCTGGACATGTCGCATGATTGCATCGCCGATCTGCTTTACATCTTCATAGCTTGCCCTGCGCCACCCGCTGGCCGTCTTGAAATCCACCTCGGCAATCCCGTAGCGCTCCATGTTGGTCAGCACGGAATTGACGCGCTGTTGATCGTCCTGAGCCGTCAGGATTCGAGTGCCGTCCGGCAGTGTCAGCCC
Source organism: Microvirgula aerodenitrificans DSM 15089 (assembly GCF_000620105.1). Lineage (NCBI taxonomy): Bacteria > Pseudomonadati > Pseudomonadota > Betaproteobacteria > Neisseriales > Aquaspirillaceae > Microvirgula > Microvirgula aerodenitrificans. The sequence continues at coordinate 191,976 of NZ_JHVK01000003.1, forward strand.
TGCGATTTCGTGCTGCCAGCGTTCAGCTGTAACTGCATCCCGTACCTGCCCCCTCAGGAAATCCAGCGTAGGGGGCTGGACACCGTGCTCGGTCTCCACGTATGCATTCGTCACCCATGGCGCAATCCGCCGCGGCACTGACAGCCAGCGCAGAGGCGGTGGAAACCGGCCTGCCGGGTCGATGTTCGTTACCTCGGAGACGGTGCCATCCACAATCAACGCCCAGTATTGGTCAGACATGGTCAGCTCCAATGCACTTGATGCGGACATAGCCAGATACACCGTTGGCACCTGCGTTGGCCCATCCACCGCCGCCGCCGCCTGCGCCATAACCTGCGCCGGTGCCTCCACGTGCCATAACAGTCGTTCCTGCAGTCGTAATCGCAGCCGGCATAGGCCCCCATCCGCCGCCGCCGCCGCCGCCGCCGTGTGACTGCACGCTGTTCCCACCGGTACCATGCGTTAGTGAGCTATCCAGCAAACTGTATCGATTGGCTCCCGCGCCGGCACCACCCTTCGACTCTAAACTTTTGGCGACAGGCGTTTGGCCATTGCTGCCGTTGGTGCCGCCGGAGCCGGATGGGTATTCGGTAGAATTCCCGCCGCCGCCGCCGCCGCCGGAGCCCCCTGAACCGCCATAGTTGCCTCCATAGGCGCCACCACCAGATCCGCCCTGTCCACCCATGGCCGAGATCAGAGTGCCAATGGATGACACGCCACCGTTACCGCCAGTGCAGGTCGGATCGTTCGGTACTCCGCCAGTGCCGCCGCTTGTCTTGGCTATTCCTCCGCTACCTACCGTTACTGCCAGAGTTTGTCCTGCGGCGACGCTCGCTTCGATTTTGTCCGGCCAGCCAGAACCTCCCCCGCCACCATTGACTAAACCACCAGCCCCGCCACCACCAATGACTAGCAGTTCGTAGATTCCACTGACCGGTGCAGTCCAGTTGCTGACACCTGCCGTCGTGAATTCCCACATCACTGTTTCGAGAATGATGACCTTGATTGTGACCGGGGTTTTCCCCCCGCTGGTGGTAACGACATTCACGACAAACGCCACCTCCCGCGCTGCAGGCATCTGCCCCGGAGCTGACATGACCACGATTTCATTGGCAGCGATCCCTGTCGTTTTAGAGAAGGTCAGCCCGGAGGTCTGCGAGTCAATGGAAAAGCTGACAGCGCCCCCCGATGCGTCTGCGGCACTGCGAAACGTGATGTTTGCCGTGGCGCCTTTCCCCATAAATGACGGCACGGTATGAGAAAAATTTGTCACGACCGGCGTCGTGTCAAAACGGCCGTTACCCCAATTGGGCGTAACTGCAGTAACGCCGCCTTTCGGGTATCCGTGAATGCCCTTGTTCACAGTTCACCTCCGTTGGTCACCAGCACATTGAGTCCCTCTGCGCGCTCACTGGCGACACCCAGTGACCAGCCTGGTGCGACGACGAGCGCCAGATTGGTCAGTTCGGTCGAGAATGCCGGCGCAGAGGGGCCGGGCACAGCTGCAGTAACGGGCACTTCACGGAAAAACCGCCAGGTCATGCCGGCGCCGGGCTCGCGCAGAAAAAACCGCACCGCACCGGCCGTCGTGGCGTTCACTGCTGCCAGCTGGATGGTATCGATACGGGCGCCGGCACCGGCGATGTCTGCCGTGTACAGCGTCGAGACCTGACCGGACCCATCACGGGCAGAGTTGGCCATCTGGATCTGCAGCGCAGCATTGATCGGCCGGGAGGCATATTGAGGGGTGGCAGACATGAATGTCTCCTAATCAGATGCAGTTGAGAAAATCGAAATGGCTGCTGCCGCTGATTGCTACCGCATCACCAGCTACAGCACGCGGGTTGAGTAGTTCGCAGCACTGAGTGTCAGCGTTGTACCGCAGGATCAACTCATGGCCAGGGCCGGCAATGTCCGCGATGGCCAGTGCACGGCCACCGAGTTTGGTCACTGCAACAGGGGGGCAGATCACCAATGCGGATCGTTACCTGGCGTCGGGTGTTGGCTGAGCCGGCGCGCACGCGCAGCTCCAGCCCATCGAGCAGTTCGTCAACCGGCGGTGCAGTCGACACGGCCAAGTCGTTTTCGCTGCCTGCAGCGGTACCTGTCGGCTGCGCTCCCCGCTGAAACGCCGCTCGGGCCTCCGCCTGAGACACTGCACGGATGGCCGCTAGCAACTGGCTTACATTGGCAAAATCGGGTTGTGCTCGGCCGCCTGCCTCGATCACATGAATCAGCTCCTCCTGCACCCCATTCAGCCATTCGGCTGTGATACGTGTGCCGCGCTGCCCGGTCGTCGGGTCGCCGTTGTGGAATTGCCCATCGGGTGAATTAATACGGTCCATCAGGTTCTCCAGGTTTCGATGCGGTGACTCAGCGGTGTACCGGCAGTCAGCTCCGGCAGGTGCGCCATTACCGGCTGGGTATGTGGGCTGCCAGTGGCGGGCGGGTTGCCCAGCCATCGGCCGTCCGGCAGCCGCCAGTCATCAAACGTGCAATCCAAGGCGCTGCCTGCCGTGCCGTCACCGGCGATGAGCCATTCCGTCCACCGGGCCGCTTCCGGCACTCCGGGGGGGGCGCCCGGGGCGAGCCACGCACCACACCACGTCCATGCCGGTTTCAGGTCCTCGAATAGCGCGATCAGCCACTCGTCACCAAAATCAGCCAGCGGCTGGCCAGCTTCGGCAGCGCCAGACCAGCTCAGCCGCAGGCCGTGGCCAGCCCAGTCATCGAGTCGTTGATACAGCGGTGCATCCACCCGGGCCTCACCGCAGCATGCAAATGCGTGCGTATGGGTTTCCTGCCAGCGGCCATCCTGTGGTTGCCACAGCCAGACGTCGTGTACACCCGTACCGAACAGCACATCCCCGGCATGTAGTGCATCGACCGTCGTCGGACGCGGTTCGGTGATATGGATTGGCTCCCCCATTGCCGCCGCCAGCCTGGTGAAGTAGGGGATGCTGAGCCCCCCGGTCTCGGCCAGCTTGGCCGCGATCCGTCTCACTCGGTCGGCATCGCTGAGCGCTGCGGCATTCGGCAGCCCCAGCACACGCTCCCAGTCCGGTAGCAGGTCGGGGATCACGCCAGGCGTAACCGCGTTTGCTATCTGGTCGGCGCTGGCATTGGCACAGTCGAGTACAGCGCCCTCGGCCCCTAGTTCTGCGGCCAGCCGTGCCTGTAGCGGCGAATACGATGCCGGGGGCAGTAACAGGGATAGTAGCGTTGCGTGGCTCACAGATCCCGCACCTCAATGCGGCCCGGCATCAGCCAGCGCACTGCCGAGGCATCTGCCACGGCGGTTATATTGGCCGGAGGGGAGACCAACTGGCGGTCCGTCACGCCTGCTTGCCCAGAAATGCGCGTCTCCAGGTGCGAGCGCATTACGCTGTCGCCTGGGTGTAGCTCCGAAAAATACTGCCTAACAGCTGTCTCGACACGATCCACGGCCTCGGCACGCGTTATACCCGACCATGAGATGGCCACCGCGACATCGACATAGACCGGTGTCGGTGCCAGCACCTGAAAATCCCAGCCGGTAACTGGCCGACGGTCGTCGATATAGCGGTATACCTCCGTCAGCAAATCGTGTGATGGCAGCCCGCCGGCACTGATGACGCTGATGTCGACCGTGCCCACGCCACGGCGCAGCGGGTACACATAGGCCGCCGAGACGCCGGCGACTTCCATTGCCCAGCGCCGGAAGTCATATTTGTTGCCGCCTGCCGGCGGTCGGCGGATCAGCTCCAGCAGACGGTCCAGCAGCTCGGCGTCGGTCTCCGTTTCCGTGCCGCCCAGCATTTCGACCACCACGGCCGTGCTGTCGATGCTGACCGGCGTGGTGCGCAGCGTCAGGGCAGTCCCGGCTGCCAGGCGGCTGGCTGTCCCGGCACTGGAGGCCGTCACCGCAATGACAGCTGTGCCATCCTCGCCGATAACGCCGTCTGCCTGTGTTTCATACTGTCGGCCGTCAGGGTGAGACAGCATCAGCGCGGCGGGAATCGGGGCAGACGAGGCTCCGGTAAACCGGATTAGCCCGGATGCTGCGGTGGCCGGACGGCGAAAAATCTGCCGCAGTGCGGCGTGCCGTTCTAGGTATTCCGTGTCGGCGGTGTCGGGGAACAGCTGCCGCACAGTCCATGCCTGGTGCTGGTACAGCCCCTCGACCGCGCTGGCCACCGAGGTGGCGCGGATGAAATAGTCGCTGTCGGGACTGGTATCCGCGTCGGGCTGCTGGTTTAGGATGTCACGCAGCAGAGCAGCCCGAATGTCGGTGAATGCGGGGATAGGGAACGGCATCAGGCAACCCTCGCCGGATGCTTGAACAGGTGTGTGCGGCCGAGCGCATCGACCACAGCGATGTGCAGATCCAACCAGCCGGGGTGCGTCCGGGTAGTCGTGATGGTGATGCGGGTGGCACGACTGTCATCGAGCAGCGGCGCGAGCGCCTGCTCGCTGTACTGGCGGGCCAGCAGGTCGACACGAGAAACATTTTTCTCACGCTGCAGTTCGTGCAGACGCGAACCTAGTGACGGATCAGCCCAATACGCACCTAGCGGCGTCATCAGCCGCAGGTAGACCGCGTTGGCCAGGGTGTCAGTGCGAGAACCGGCGTAGTCGCCGGTTTGTGGGTCGATGAGTGCGTCCATGCCTCGGATTGTCGTGGCATGGGCGTGGGGGCTCTATGTGAACGGGTTCAGTGGGTACAGCTATACGGGAGCATCGGTCATTCCCCCGGAATCACCTGGGTGAACGTGATGTATCAGGCTCTTCCCGCCGGCCACCACATCCCCTGTCGCCGTCAGCCCACCAGTAATCGCCGCACCATTCCCACCCTGCAGCACCATGCCCCCATTACCGCTGAACTGGCCTTGCGCGGTCACCTGCTCGCTGGCCGTCAGCATCGGCGTGTTGAAGTCCGCTTTGTCGCTGGCGTTGACCTCCCACGACTTGCAGTTGACACGGTACACGTCGCACTCGGTCTCGATCACCCGGCCACGCTTCAGCACGATTTTTGCGCCCTCATCGGTGTACAGAGCCACTTCGCCGGCTTCGAGCGCCTTCAGCCGGTAACTGCCGTGCTCGGTGGCGATCACGATGCCGTGGCTGGTTCGTCCACCGATCGGCAGCACCACCGCCATCGTTCCCGGAAGCGGGTTCGAGGTAAAGCCGTAATGCTGGAACAGTTCGTTGTCCTGCAAGCGCTCGCCGGCCAGCCCGTCAGCCTGCACCAGTTGAACATCAGAGCCGCTGCCGACCCGCGTCAGCACACCCCGAAATGCCTGGCGCACGCCAGCCATGGCGCGGCGGATGCGTTTATCGACGTCGGCGATCATTGGCTGACATCCACGGCAACGACGCCGGCGTCGCTCTTGCCGCGCCCCTTCCGGCCACGACGCTTGCGATTATGCGGGTGGGCGTCGAGCACCCACACGCCATCCTCTTTCAGTGTCAGTTGTGTGGTCATGCCGATGCCACGCCCCCCTTGAAACTTGCGAGCCATCAGGAAATACACGCCATCAATGCCATGCGGTTCGCTCAACACATGAATGCGCTGGCCGGGCGCCCACAGCACGCCATCGCTGGTGCGGTGGCCGACGACCTTGGCTGTCAGCGTAAACCCCTTGAGGCGACTATCCGACAAGACCTTGCGTGCCCTGGCACGGGCAATTTCAGCGTTCTCGGCATCGTGGTCGACCACGATCCTGGGGCGATAAACAGTCATGGCGGGATCTTTGACACCGCTTCTTAACGCATGCTTGCCATGCTCGGCCGCAGTTCCGTGCGCCTGACCGAGTACCGTGATGTCCGAATAGCGCTCAGCCATCGAACGCGCACGACGTAGATTGACCACGTTATTACCCTTGCCATCTCGGCGCAGGATCAGACTGGCTACCGGCGGTTGGGTGTAGTCAGGGCCACCGACTACCAGCGTGCCGTCGGGCTCAAACCACGGCCACAGCCCGTTCGCCTCGGCGGCATGCACCAGCGTTTCCCAGGCGGTGTCGCCGGGTTCGACGTTGACCTTCTCGCTGGTCCGCGTCGATGCTGCATCAATACGGATGCGGCTGATGCCCAGCGGCCTGACGACATTGGCGATCACTTCGGCCAGCGTCGATTGCTTGGTGACGAAAACTGGCGATGAGCAGTCGACCAGGACAGCCGCACCATCCCTCCCGGAAATGCTCAGCGTATGGCTATCATGGCCGATGGCATCCTCGACATCGTCGATACGGCCCGTCATGACCGTATCCGCGCCGATACGGACCTGGACCGCTGCGCCAATATCAACAATGGGTGGGAACTCGCCGGCCGGCATGCCGAGATCGACACGCCACGCATCGGCCGGAATCAGCAGATCACTGTCGATCTCATAGCGGCTCCACTGGCTGTGGACCCGGCCGCCGATCAGCAGCGACACGGTGTTATCTGGCGTAGGCATACAGGGCATCTCCTGGCATCAGTCGGTTGGGGTTGACTATCTGTGGGTTCAGCCGGGCAAGCTCGCCGGCGCGGCTGTAGTCGCCATACCAGCGGAACGCGATCAGGTGCAGATTGCCTGGTGCCTCGACGCGGCGCGTGACCAGTGGAGGCAACGCCTCAATGACGGCTGCTGCGGCCTGCTGGATACCCAGCGCCGTCGTGCGCAGCGCCTCGATCACCGGGCGGGCCTCTTCAATCGGCAGCAGGTCGCGCCAGGCATCGATGCTTGCCTGCAGCGATTCGCGCACGTCATTGCTGATCTGCTCGATCTCGACCGGAGATAGTGTCGGCTCCTCGGTCTCGTCGGTAAAAATGCTGGCAGCGGTTTCGGCCAGCTCAGTGGCGACCACGGTCTGCACCAAGGCAGTGACCAGTGCAACGTGCGCAGGCTCGGCGGGCATCCCGCCAGAACTGCCGCCAGACGACCTGCTACCTGGCGTCCCGCCAGAACTGCCGCCAGACGAGTTGCTACCTGGCGTCCCGCCAGAACTGCCGCCAGACGAGCCGCTACCTGGCGTCCCACCTGAACTGCCGCCAGACGAGCCGCTACCTGGCGTCCCACCTGAACTGCCGCCAGACGAGCTGCTGCCTGGCGTCCCGCCCGAACTGCCGCCAGACGAGCTGCTGCCTGGCGTCCCGCCTGAACTACCCCCAGACAAACTGGAGATCGAACGCGGCAACTGCACGACCGATTTGAGCTGCCCGACCAACGATTTCCAGTCCGACTTCAGTGTGCTAATGCCGAACCCTCTCAGATTTGCCAGACCACTGACCATGCCGACTAGGTCACCAGCAAACGCGCGCGGGAAATTCAGCAGATCCAGACCGCTGCCGATGAACCCGGTAATCTGACTGCGGATAGCGCCCAGCGTGCCAGTCAGCACGCCACGCAGTGCCGTCAGCGGCGACAACATCCCGCTGGCCATGCTCTTGAGGCTGCCCAACTTGCCGGCAAATGCCGAGATCGCGCTCAGCCGTGCGGTGCCAGCCAGCAGGCTCACGGCAGCCGCTCGCTGCGCCGGCAACTGCCGAACGAAGAACGGGTTGCCCGGTGTGGCGTCGATAAACTGCAGGTCGACCGTGCAGTAATCAGGCGAGTCGGCATCGTGACCAATGCTGTAGCTCAGCAACTGTGCGTGTTTGATACTACCGAAAACCGGATGGATCAACTCGCCCTGGCCCGGCCTGTCCAGCTCGGAGATAAATTTCTGTAGGCGAGTTTCATAGTCAGTGCCATAGAAAATCGCACTAATTTGAATCTGCCGAGCCTTGCGGCCGAGATCCTCGACGTCGGCGCCGTCCTTATATGGATACTCGTGGCTGGTGGTGTCGCGCTGGGCGTTATCCTGCGTCCGCATACAGTCGAACACCACACCCCGAAACGAGGCGTCGAGCAGAGTTTTTTCCCAGGACACTATTGCCTCCGTGACGCGACTGTTTGGTGTTGATCAATGGCGGCAATCAGATCCCCGCCCGACATTCGCAGTTCGCCCTTGACATACACGGTCTGCGGCGTACTGGCAGCGGCCTGCATTTTTGTCGCAGCGGCGTCCAGCCGGGCTGCGTAGGCACTGCTCTGACCCGGCGCCGGTGTCAGTTGAGGCAGCGGAGCCACAGGGTTAGGTACATTCCGGTTGGTGGCATTCAGGTCCATACCAAACCGGGATTTGACCTGGTTGCGAGTGGCATTCGCACGATCCTCATCGGTAATACGCGATCCGACCGCCGCCAGCACGCCACCAAATGTGGTGGCAGCGATGATGGGCGCCACGCCGATTGAGGCTGCCGCAGAGGCGGCAGCTGGCAGGGCTTGTGCGGCAACTGCGCCGGCAGCTGGCAGCGCCCTCGCCGCCGCCGCGCCACCGAGTTTTCCGCCCAGGATATTTGCCAGGCCACCGACAGCAGCGGCCGCCGTGAGCGCATTTAGTGCGACGGTCGCACCAGTGATGGAGGCCGTCAGTCCAGGATATTGAGCGCCATATTCAGCCAGCCGGCTGGCGACATCGCCCACGACACTATTCAGTGCCCCCAGGGAGTCATACTGCCCTTGATCTTTAACATTTTCGGCCTGCTGGAATTTAAACCCGGCTTGTTCTTTGATGAAAAGCTGATTGGTCTCTACATCCTGCGCGCCCCCTTTTAGAATGCCGCTCTTCATATCCTGATAGGCTTTGGGGTCAAAAAGCATAGGCAGTAGTGCCAGCATTGCCTGGCGATCTTGGATCGTTTTCCCTACTCCTCGTGCCTGCAGGATGTCCGCCATGCTGCCGTATGTAGCCGATTTATCCTTATCGGTTTTGGCATCGCTTGCCATTTTTCTCAGTCGAGTGAATTCTTTGTCGCTTTCAGCAACCTTACGCACCAAACGTGTGAATGCCTCGACTGGATCAACACCCTCTTGGCGGGCCTTGGCCAGAGTGCCATATAAGTCGATTCCCTTTTCCCCTTTTCGCTTATCTCCAAACGACTTAGCGCTGATTTTTTTCATATCGACAGCGGTGTCTGCGGAGGTAATTTTCTGCAGGAAATTCACCACATTATTGCCTGCCTCGTCAGAACTACCCGCTGATGTAACTGCCAACTGACTGACTGCTAAAATTGATGCCAGACCGTCCGTGCCACGCAACCCGGATAATCCACCCATTGCCAACATTTTGGGCAACCAAATGGCCATATCTTTCAGCTCATGACCGCCCATCTGCCCAGCCTTGAGCGCCATGCCCAGTGCCTTCGGGATCTGTTCGACAGGAATCTTTGCGTTCTGTACCGCCGCCATGACGACATCGGTCATTTCATCAGCACTGGACCCTGCCGCCGTTGCCGCCCGGCTAATCATCGGCAGCAGCTGCCCAGCCTCTTTGGGAGAAAAAATTCCCCGCGCAATCAATTTGTCGAGCGCAGCAGCGTTGTCGTCGCGCGTACCGCCTTCGAGCGTAGCTGTCCGGATGTAACCTTCCAGTTGCGTTTTGCCGGTACGCCGCCGCTGCAGTTGCTCATCGACCGACAACCGGCGGCCATCAATCTCTGTTTCGTTGAATGCGGTATTGGCCATATGGGCCAGTCGCATGTCGTAGCTGGCTACCCGGCGCATGGGGGTAGCCATTACTGCTGCACCAGCCGCCCCACCTGCCAGCGCAGTTCCGTATGCCTGCAGGCTACGGCCACCGACCGTCATTGCCCCTCTGGCGGTGGTAGCTACAGCTCGCATGGCCCGTTCGGCGGCCTGGGCCTGACTCGCCATTTGCCGCAGTCCATCAATCGTGCGCGAGGGCGCAGGGCTACGGCCGAGGGCCTGTGCCCGATTGGTCGTGGTGCCCAGTGCCTGCTCGGCAATTTTGCTCTGCCTGGCCAGCTCTAGCATGGCGCGTGAGACACCCTGTGGCGCCTGTGCTGCCCCCCCTATCGCCTGAACCGCTTTTGTTGTACCACTGACGATCTGGCTAGTGGATTTACCCTGAGTGGCCAGATCCTGCAATGCGCGCGATACCGCCTGCGGTGCTCTGGCCGTTTGTGCCAGGCCAGTGCCAGCGGTGGCGACACCGGTCACCGCCTGGGCTGCGCGCTGACTGCGCTGGGACAGCGTGTCAAACGCTCGTGTGGCAGTGCCAGACAACTGGTCCCGGAACCTGATGGTCAGGGACGTTTCCAGATTGCGGGCCATTAGGTCTTTCTACGCTGACTGACAATACGGCGCTCGCCGGACGGGCTAACCGGCCGGGAGGTGCCGTTGAGATGGCCGATGGCCGACAGGTAGCCGTCGAGTTCGGCGAGTGTCAGGCGGCGGATGCGGGCCTCGTCAAACCCGTGTCGGCCGAGCACGATGACAGCGCGCCGGTATCCTGCGAGCTGGCGCTCGACCGCATCCGCTTTTTTTTGAGCTGTGCCCATGCCGCATTGATGAGGTCGTAGTCATCGGGCTCCAGCGTGCGTGCGAGCAGATCAAACGTGATTTCCGTGGCCGGAATGCCGCCCAGTCGTACGAGGCATTCGGCCATCATGGCGACGGACAGCGTCAGTGCGCTGCCGTCCGGGTGTGCCTCCAGCGCATGGATGTTGTCGCCAATGGCCGCCATCCGCAGCTCGAATTCGTAGTGCATCTGACCAGATTCAGCCGGCCACTCGATGCCATACAACAGGGAATCGGTTTCAGTCATCATTATTCGGCGACCTTTCTCAACGATTGCAGTTTGATGTCACGTTTTGCCTCGTTGTCCGTGTCATATTTCTCACCGACTTCCAGACTGAAACAATCCAGGTACGACTCGCGCGCGCCGCCGGGGCTGAGCGGGTAGACCGTCAATTTGGCACCCTCGATACCCGCCCAATCGAGATCACCAGACAGCGGGATCGCCACCGTGGCCGACAGCTCGTACTCGGCAATGCCTCGGGCAAAGCCCTTGGCACGCCCCGTTTTATTCATGGTCTTGACCAACTTGCGACCGGTCTTGGTGCTGACACTGAGGTCAATGACTTCGACTTCCTTGCCGTCGACTTCCAGCACGATCGAGCCGGCGTATTCCTGTATTGCCATGGGGTGGTTCTCCTTTACAGCAGCAGGTCGATGCGACCGGCGAACACGTGCAGACCGTTGACCACGTCGACCGGGATCTTGGCGTCGAGGCGGTTCACGTCCTGGCTGTCACGTTCGACGATCAGGCCGGCCTTGTTGGCATCCACCGCTTCGACGATTTCCAGCTCTTCCAGCTTGTAGAGCACGTCCAGCAGTTCGGAGCGGACCTTGTCCGGCGTGCGTTCGCTGAGCTTTTCGCGCGGGAAGCGCAGGCTGATGCGTTCGCGGCAGGCCTTGCGGACGTAGTCCAGGGTGCGGATGGTGGTGATGTCGAGCAGCGCCACGTCGTCGACGCCTTGCGGGTCGCGGGTGTAGGTGCTGATGGCGCGCACGATCTGCACGCGGTCGCCGGGGCCGATCTCCAGCGGGGTCAGGCCGTTGTACAGCGCGTTCTCCTGCTCGGTACGGCTCGGCCACTGGTGAATGCCGGTCACGTCCAGGCCCTTGATTTCCAGGGTGTTCAGCGGGCGGGCCGGGTCTTCCTCGAAGGCGA